>DASZQC010000174.1:0-4190 GCA_035549815.1 Dongiaceae bacterium | reverse complement strand
CCCTTCGGAGAATCCTTCGACCGCGAACTTGGTCGAGCAATAGACCGAACCGCCGGCGGCGGCGACCAGCCCGCCGACCGAGCTCACATTGAAGATGTGGCCCGAGCGCTGCCGCCGCAGCACCGGCAGGGCCGCTCGCGTCACGTTGAACAAGCCGAAGACGTTGGTGGCGTATTGGCGCTCGATCTCGCCAGCCTCGATCTCCTCGAACAAACCGAGCTGACCGTAGCCGGCATTGTTCACCAGCACGTCGATGCGGCCGAACTTGGCGACCGCCGTGTCGACCGCCGCCTGCACCTGTTGCTCCTGGGTGACATCCAGGGCGACCGGCAGGACGCGGTCGCCCGCATCGGCGAACGCCCGCGCCACCCGCTCGCGTTCCCGGCCGGTGGCGACGACCTTATCGCCCGCCGCCAAGGCCGCTCTGGCGATCTCCGCGCCAATGCCACGGGAAGCTCCAGTGATGAACCAGATCCTGCTCATGTTCGGTCTCCTTATGGTCTGAGGCATGTTTGTTGCGCGCAGGCTTGGTGAGCGAGCGGAGGAGCATCTCCTGCTGCGCCAATCTGGCTCGTATTTCGGGAATGGTACGTCTGGACATAATCTCTACCTCCAAATCTGCCGGCCAAGCGGGGCCGGCACGCTCAGAAAGCTGGGGAGGCGGGGCGGGATCCGGAATACCGGAAGATATCTCTCTCTTGCCTAATTCTATTTGGCGGCGGGACTATTGAACCCCGGCGGCCGGATTTTATATCCGTTTCATATCCGGATATGAGAGGGACCTGTGACACAGCCGCAATCTTCGTCCTCGACAAAGCAGAAAATGGCCGAGCTGATCAAGGCTCTGGCCCCGAACGAGGGCTTTACCGCCTCCGCCCTGGATGGCGTGCGGCTGATGCGCTCCGACCGCTCCTGGCCGCGCCGGCCGGTCATGTACGAACCATCCATCTGCATCGTCTGCCAGGGGCGCAAGCGCGGCTATCTGGGCGACGAGGTCTTCGTCTACGATGCCCAGCAATATCTGGTCCTGTCCGTGCCGCTGCCCTTCGAGGGCGAGACCGAGGCCAGCCCGGAAGAGCCGTTCCTGGGGGTGGGCATCAGGATCGACCTGGCGGTGGCCGCCGAGCTATTGCTGGCGCTGGACGAGGCCGGTGGCACGGCGGCGCCCGCGCCGGTCGGAATCGTCGCGACACCGCTCGACGATCAGCTCTCGGACGCGGTGCTGCGGCTGCTGAACGCGCTAACGATGCCGGTCGAGGCGCGCCTGATCGGCCCGTCGATCGTGCGCGAGATCTATTTCCGCGTCCTGACCGGAGAGCAGGGCGGAGCGATCCGCGCCGCGCTGACGCATCAAAGCCAGTTCGGCAAGATCGCCAAGGCGTTGCGCCGCATTCACCAGGAATACAATGCCGCGCTCGATGTCGGCGGCCTGGCCAACGAATGCGGGATGAGCGTCCCGGCCTTCCACGTGCATTTCAAGGCGGTGACCCAGACCTCGCCGATCCAGTATGTGAAGGCGACGCGGTTGCACCGGGCCCGCCTGCTGATGGTGCAGGACGGCACCAGCGCCGCCCATGCGGCCGCCCTGGTCGGCTATGAAAGCGCCTCGCAATTCAGCCGCGAGTTCAAGCGCTTCTTCGGCCGCACGCCGCAGGAAGAGGCCGCCTCGATGAAGAGCGCCATGGCCGCGGCGCCGGCGGTGCCCGGCCCGCCGCGCTACGTCACCGCACAGTAACCTTCACCCAAAACAAAACGCCCGTGGGATCGAGTGCCCCAAGCACTCGACCGCACGGGCGTTAGGATCGATGGGCGAAGGCCGCCGATCAGGCGGCCGTCGGCACCATCGCGGGCGCGATGAACGGCGTCACGTTGGTGGCGTCGTCATTGGCGAGCTGCCGGGTCTCGTCGCGGCTGACACCGATCCAGCACAAGGTCAGATCGTTGCGCGCAACCAGCGTCCGGCGATGGCGGTCGGCCATTTCGACGGTCGCGAAGGGCCCGGCTTGCATGCGCTTTGGCGCGGCGACGCTGCCGATGTTGTAGTTAATGAAGAATTGAAGCATGTCATGCTCCCTTAAGTTAGATGGCGAAGCCTAGTGACGGTGATGTTTGTGCTCGGCACCCCGAACGTCAACTGCACCGCTCACACTGGGTGATCTAGGTCACTTTTGCGCAAAAATGCGCCGATTCGGCCGTTAACTGTATAAGTCCAAGTATTCTGCGGCTGAGCGGGGAAATTCCAGGTGTCAAACGCATTCTGGCTTTACCATAGTTGCGTAGATGCCATGAATTTTCGGCGACTGTTGCGCAAAGGCCAACAGGCTTCGGCACGGAAAGTTGCGCCACTCCAGAAATGAACCGCGACTCGATCTTGGTTAATTTTGCCGGCTGCGCGACGCCGAACTGTCATGGCCTTTATCGCGCATTTTAATCGTCTTTAAAGAAGTCCCGGTCATTCTTGGAGGCGAGGGAGCACAGCGCTGGCTCGCGCTTCACGCTCCAAACGAGTTCAAGTCCCGACGCGCTAACACCCAAGCTTCCCATGTACTCTCGGCCGCGCCCTCAAAGCGCGGCCGAAATTTTTAGTCCTTCCAGCACCGCTTCCTCCGCCGTGCGCGGCGTCACGCAATCGCCGATCAGATGCACGTCGCCGCTCCAGCCGGCGAGTTCGTCTTCCAGCTCCGCCACGCGATGGTGGCCGAGAGACGCGACCAGCGTGTCCACCTCCTCGAAGATGATCGGCTCGCCGCTGGTGGCGTGCTGGAAATAGATGGTGTTGCCGTCGACGCCATAGACGCGGGCATAGGGCACGATCTCGACGCCCAGCTTATGCAGCTGGCCGACCCAATGGTCGCGGACATATTGGTGGATGCGCTGGCCGGCCATGTAGCCGTCGACGCAGAGCCGCACGCGGCAGCCTTGCCGCGCCAGCATCTCGGCGATCCCCATGCCGATCCAGTCGCAGCGCCAGTCGGCGATGACGACGGAGGGCCCCACATTCACCTCGTTGCGGATGACCTGCCAGGCATTGACCACATGGCCGGTCTCCAGTCCTTCGATCTCTGCCGGGCGCGGCTTGGCGCCGGTGGCGACGATGATGGCGTCGGGCTTCTGCTGCGCGACGAAGTCCTGCGTCACCTTCTGCCGGGTGACGACTTTGGCGCCGGCCAGCTCCATCTCGCGCGAGAGATTGGTGACGATGCCGCCGAACTCGGCGCGGCCGGGCAGCGCCTGCGCCAGCAGGGCCTGGCCGCCGAGGCGCTCGCTCGCTTCGTAGAGCGTCACATCATGGCCGCGCGCGGCGGCGACGGCCGCCGCCTTCATGCCGCCGGGACCGCCGCCCACCACCATCACCTTCTTGCGTTTGGCGGCCTTGGTCAGCGTGCCATATTTCAGCTCGCGCCCGGTCTCCGGATGTTGGATGCAGGAGATCGGATAGCCGAGGTGGAAATGCCCGATGCAGGCCTGATTGCAGGCGATGCAGGCGCGGATGTCGTCGAGCCGTCCGGCCTCCGCTTTCCCTGGCATCTCCGGGTCGCAGATCATCGCGCGGGTCATGCCGACCATGTCGGCCTGGCCGCTGGCGATGATCTTCTCGCCGTCCTGCGGCTGGTTGATGCGGCCGGCGACGAAGACGGTCGTCTTGACCTTGGCCTTCACCGCCGCGGCGAAGGGCGCCACATAGGCGTTGGTGATCGCCATCGGCGGCGCGATATGCACCGCAGCGCCGAAGCCGGCAGAGGAGCCGGCGATGATGTTCACGTAATCGATCAGCGGATCGAGCGCGACGATCGCCTCGAAGCTCTCGCTTTCCTGCAGTCCGTCGAAATCCTTCTCGTCGCCGCTGATGCGCAGGCCGACCACGGCGGCATCGTCGACATGGGCGCGCACCGAGGCGATGACCTCGCGCAGGAAGCGCAGGCGGTTCTCGAAGCTGCCGCCATATTCGTCGGTGCGCAGATTGACCCGCGGGTTGAGGAACTGCGCCGGCAGGTAGCCGTGGCTGGCCACGATCTCCAACCCATCGAGCCCGGCGCCGCGCAGGCGCGCGGCGCTTTCGCCATAGCCCTTGACCACCTCGTTGATCATGGCCTTGGACATCGGCCGGGGCATGACGTGGAAGCGCTCGTTGGGCACGGCCGACGGTGCATAGGCGACGGGCATGGAGCCGTCCTGGCTTTCCATGATCT
>DASZQC010000173.1:0-7713 GCA_035549815.1 Dongiaceae bacterium | reverse complement strand
ATCAAGAACGGCCGCGCCGTGGGTGTCGCGCTGAAGAATGGCGAGGAGATCTATGGCCGTACCGTCGTCTCCAATGCCGATCCCAAGCGTACCTATCTGAAGCTGATCGAGAAGTCGCAGCTCGATGCGATCGATCCCGATATCCATAGCTATGCCTCCAACTTCAAGATCCGCGGCTCGTCGGGCAAGTTGAACATTGCCTTGGACGGCTTGCCGCAATTCGCCGGCTGCCCGAAGGAGAGCGCCTGGGGCACGATCGATATCGGCGGCGATTTCGACTACATCGAGCACGCGTTCGACGACTACAAATACGGCTCCTGGTCCAAGCGGCCGTTCCTGGATTGCGTGATCCCGACCACGGTCGACCCGACCATGACCCCGCCGGGCAAGCATTTCATGTCCGTGTTCGTGCAATACGTCCCGTACCAACTGGCCGAGGGCCCGTGGACGCCGGAGATGAAGGCGCAATACGAGAAGGACGTGCTGGACACGATCGAGCTCCACGCGCCCGGTTTCAAGAAGCTGGTGCTCCACGTGCAGTGCCGCACGCCCTGGGATATCGAGAACGAAGTCGGCATGACCGAGGGCAACATCTTCCACGGCGAGCTGACGCTCGATCAGCTGCTGTTCAACCGGCCGTTCCCCGGCATGGGCCAGTTCCGCGGGCCGTTCGATAATTTCTACATGTGCGGCTCCGGCACCCATCCCGGTGGCGGCGTCATGGGCGCGCCCGGCGCCAACGCGGCGACCGAGATGCTGAAGGACTTCAAGCGGGGAGTCGTGCGATGACCGACGTCATTGTCATTGGCGCCGGCCATAACGGCCTGGTCACCGCGGCCTATCTGGCCAAAGCCGGCTTGAAGGTCACAATCGTCGAAGCCGCCCCGCAGGTCGGCGGCGCCGCGGTCACGCGCGAGTTCGCGCCGGGCTACAAGGTCTCCGGTGTGGCGCATCTGCTGCACGGCCTCAATCCGACCATTGCGCGCGATCTCGACCTGGCGCGGCACGGGCTCGACCTGAAAGCCGCGTGCATCGCCACGCGCTCGCTGTTGGCGGACGGGCGCAACCTCGAAGTCGGCCCGGATATGGCGGCGTCCGCCGCTTCCATCGCCGGCATCAGCAAGGCCGATGCCGAGGTCTATCCCGCGGTGATGGCCCGGCTGACCCGCATGGCAGATGCGCTGGCGTCTTATGCGTTGAACACGCCGCCGCGCCCGGATGTGGCCAAGATGGATTGGCGGGAAAAGCTCAATCTTGGCAAGTTCGCCTGGTCGCTGCGCCGGTTGGGCAAGAAGGACATGCTGGAGCTGACGCGCATCCTCACCATGAACGTCAACGACCTGGCGAACGATTATTTCGAGAGCCACGCGGTGAAGGGCCTGCTCTGCTTCGAAGGCTCGCTCGGCCTGTTCCTGGGACCGCGCTCGCCCAGCACGGTGTTCAACCTGCTCTATCGCCTGTCCAATCTCGGTGCGAACGGGCAAGGCGGTTTCCTGCTGCCCAAGGGCGGCATGGGCAGCGTTACCCAGGCCTTGGCGAAAGCCGCGCAGGCGGCCGGTGTTACCATCCGCACCAGCGCCGCGGTCGATCATATCCTGATCGAGAATGATGTGGCGGCGGGCGTGGTGCTGGCGAACGGTGAAGAGCTGCGCGCAGGCCGCGTGGTCTCCAATGCCGATCCGCAGCGCACGGCGCTGCAGCTCATCGGTCCGCGCAATCTCGACGCCATGTTCGTTTCGCGCATCCGGCACCTGCGCATGAATGGCTGCGCCGCCAAGATCCATCTGGCGCTGGACGGTTTGCCGGATGCGCTCACAGGCGCGCGCGGCCGTATCGTCGTCGCGCAGAAGCCGGACGATATCGAGCGCGCCTATGATTGCGCCAAATATGGCCGCGTCTCCGACCGCCCGGCGCTGGAGATGGTCATCCCGACCCTGACCGATGCGTCGCTGGCGCCCGCGGGCAAGCATGTCGCCTCCATCGTCGCGCAATATTGCCCGTACAAGCTGAAGGACCTGACCCAGCACGAGGCGCGCCGCCAGATCGGCGAGCGCACGCTGAAGGTGCTGGAAGAGGTTGCGCCCGGTATTTCTCAGCGAGTGACCGCGACGGAGATCCTGACGCCCTACGACCTGGAGGCGCAGTTCGGCATGACCGGCGGCCAGTGGCATCATGGCGAGATCACCTTGGACCAGGTGCTGTTCCTGCGGCCGGCGGGGCAGGCGCAGGAGTACCGCATGCCGGTGCCGGGCGTGTATCTGTGCGGGGCCGGCGCGCATCCCGGCGGCAACATCTCCGGCGCGCCGGGCTACAACGCGGCGCGCGAGATCCTGAAAGACGTTCGCGCCAGGAGAGCCGCATGAGCGCGTATGTCGAGCATCTGAAGCCGTTCCTGCGCAAGACGCCGTTCCATGACCGCATCGAGGCGCTCATGCACGGCAACAACTGGATGCGCTGGACCGGGCACTATTCGCCGGCCAGCTTCGAATCCGTGCAGTCGGAATATATGAGCATCCGCAACGGCGCGTCGGTCTACGACGTGTCGCCGCTGATCAAGTATGCGATCAAGGGCCGGCAGGCGGCGGAATACGTCAACCACCTGATCACGCGCGACCTCTCCAAGGTCAAGCCGATGCAGGCCTTCTACACCTCCTGGTGCCAGGATGACGGCATGCTGGTGGAGGAGGGCACGATCTTCCGCTTCGGCGAGAACGACTTCCTGCTGAACGCGGCGAAGGACCAGCTTCATTGGCTGGAACAGGTCGCCTATGGCTTCGACGTGCGGATCGAGGAGGCGTCGAACGACCTCGCCGGCCTGTCGCTGCAGGGCCCGCAAGCGCGCGACGTGCTGCGCGCCTTCGGCATCAACGGCATCGATCATCTGAAGCGCTTCGGCATCATGGAACTGGAGCTGAACGGCCACTGGTTGCGCATCGACCGCGCCGGCTTCACTGGCGATCTCGGCTACGAGCTCTGGACCAAGCCGGAGGATGCCCTGTGGCTGTGGGACCGGCTGTTCGATGTCGGCCGCGACCACAAGATCGCACCGATCGGCGCCCAGGCGCTGGAAATCTCGCGCATCGAGGCCGGCTTCATCCTGATCGACGTGGATTATTCCGGCGCGCTCCACGCGCTGCGCCCCAGCAACCGCATGTCGCCGTACGAGCTCGGCATCGGCTGGACGGTCAATCTGAACAAGCCGGGCTATTTCGTCGGCAAGCGGGCGCTGAAGAAGGAGAAAGAGCAGAACCTCTCGCGCTACATCCTGACCGGCATCGAGATCGAAGGCCGCAAGCCGGCGCCGGGCGCCTTCCTCTATGCCGACGAGGCGGCGAAGCACGAGCTGGGCCTGACGACCTCGGCCGTGTGGTCGCCGACCTTGAAGAAGAACATCGCCTATGCGCGCATCCCGATCGCCTATGCCAAGCCGGGCACCGAGATGTGGATCGAGATCTGGTACAACAAGGAGCACAAGATCGAGCGCTCCATGGTCCGCTGCTGGGCCGCCAACCGGATGTTCTACGATCCGCCGCGCAAGTCGGCGTAAGCGCCGGCCGTTTCGTCAGCCCTGCGGCGACAGCGGCGCGGTACAACGATGGGTCACGCCGTCATAGAGGGTGGTCAGCATCGCCTCGTTGCCCTTGCCGCGCAGGGCATGGCGCTGCGAGGCGTAGGAGACGCCGGAGCCCGCGACTTGCTGCATCAGCGTGTCGGTGGCGCCGGTGGAGAGCCTGATCGCGGCGGTGCCGGCATTCGGATCATAGGCGGCCGAGAAATACAGGCCGTCGTCGCAGACGTAATTGTAGGTCTCGGCAGTGGTGCCGACCTGGTGGACGAGCTGCGAGTAGACGAGCTGCCGTCCGTCGCCGGTGCGGAGCGTCAGATGGCCGCCGTCGCTGGCGAAGCTGTTCACCTTGGACAGGATGTCGAGATACTGGATCTCCTGCACCGCCAGGACGTCGAAACACATCATCTTGGTCGTCGCCAGCGGCCCGAAGCTCAGCGAATTGCCGCTGCCATAGACGGTGCCGAAATAGGTGTTGCAGCCGGTCGCGCCGGAGACCGATCCCTGGTCGGCGGAGAAGCGCAGGGTCGGGCGCGAGCCGCGATCCGGCAGCAGCCACGGCGTCGAGGCTGGGGCCGGGGCGGGCGCGGTCTGGACCGTCCCTTGAGCCGGGGCAGGCTGGGCAGCCGGGGCCGCCGGAATCGGCGTGCCGGATTCCAGCACCCAGGCGGTGCCGGTCAGATCGCCCATCGGTGCATAGAACTGGCGGCCGGAACCGGGCGCGCCGGGATAGTCGGGGTAAGTCGTGCCGCAGGCCGCGACAAGGGCGACCATGCCGGCCACCGCGGCCATTGATGCGAAACGCGAATTCATCCCCAAATCCCCCGGTCCGTGCAGTCCAAAACGGAATTATACAGGGATTCCATGCCTTGCCAGGATTTTGTCAAGGCGGCGTGGCAGGCCCGTTGCGACCCTTGCGGCTCTTCCGTTCGGACTTCAGCGCCGCCCGGATCGCTGCCTTGCCGAGGCTCGCCCGGGCCAGCTTCAGGACTTCGGGTTCGATCGCCGGCATCCTAAGGTCGAGGCCGGCGGACAGGCGTTGCACCAGGATGCGCAGGACGGCGATCCGGGCGGCCTCCTTGTCGTCGGACAGGATCGCATGCCACGGGGCGTAGCGCGTATTGGTCCGCTGGAACATGTCTTCGATCGCCGTCACATATTCGTCCCAGTGCGACCGGCTGCGGAGGTCATCGACCCCAAGGCGCCAGCGCTTCAGGGGATCGCGCAGCCGCTCCTCGAAGCGCCGCAACTGCTCGTCCTTGCTGACATGGAGGAAGAACTTGACCACACGCACGCCGTCATCGGCGAGCTGGCGCTCGAACTCGTTGATCTCGCCATAGGCACGCTTCCATTGCACCGGGCCGGCAAGGCCTTCCACCCGCTCGACCAGCACCCGTCCGTACCAGGACCGGTCGAACACGCTGATCTGGCCGCAATCCGGCAGCCGTTCCCAAAAGCGCTGCAGGTAGTGCTGCCGCGCCTCGATCGGGTTGGGGGCGCCGATCGGCCAGACCTTCAGGGCGCGGGGGTCAAGCGCCCAGGCGATCCGCCGGATGGTGCCGCCCTTGCCCGCCGCATCCATGCCTTCGAACACGACGACCGCGCGCTGGCCCCGGAAGCGCAACGCCTGCTGGACCCGCACCAGAAGATGCTGGTAATTCTTGATCAAGCGCTCGCTGGCGCGCGCATCGCGCCGCGGCAGCGGTTTCAGCCTGATCCTGCGTCCCTCGGCCATAGCAATTAGAATACCAGTGCCTTGGCCTGCCGCACATTGGGCAATCGCCGCACCTTGTCCAGCACCTCCGCCGGGATGGCGCCGTCGATCTCGATGAGCGCGATGGCGTCCTGGCCCGGCGCCGACCGGCCGAGGGCGAAGGTGGCGATGTTGATCCGGTTCTCGCCCAGCACGGTGCCGAGGTTGCCGATCATGCCCGGCTTGTCCTCGTTGGTGACATAGAGCATGTGGGGTCCAAGCTCGGCATCGACATTGATGCCCTTGATCTGCACCAGGCGCGGGCGCTTCTCCGCGAACAACGTGCCGGCGATGTCGCGGGTGAATTTCTCCGTCGCGACGGTCAGCCGCACCAGCGTGTGGTAGTCGCCCTCGCGCTCATGCTTCACCTCGGAGACCTCGATATCGCGTTCCTTAGCGATGATCGGAGCGTTGACCATGTTGACCGTGTCGAGCGAGGCGCGCAACACGCCCTGCAGGATGGTCTGGGTCAGCGGCTTGGTGTTGAGCGAGGTCGCGTGGCCCTCGTACTCGATGATGATGCGCTTGATCGGGTCTTCCGTGACCTGCCCGGCAAAGGAGCCGAGCTGCTCCGCCAGCTTCAGATAGGGCCGCAGGCGCGGCGCTTCCTCCACCGTCACCGACGGCATGTTGAGCGCGTTGGTGACGGCGCCGTGCAGCAGGAAGTCCGACATCTGCTCCGCCACCTGCAGCGCCACATTGAGCTGCGCCTCGTTGGAGGAGGCGCCGAGATGCGGCGTGGTCACGACATTGGGGTGGTCGAACAGGGAATTGGTCTTGGCCGGCTCTTCCACGAAGACGTCGACGGCCGCGCCGGCGACATGGCCGCTGTCAAGCGCCGCGCGCAGATCCTCCTCCACTACCAGGCCGCCGCGGGCGCAGTTGATGATGCGGACGCCTTCCTTGCACTTGGCGAGTGACGCCTTGCTGATGATGCCGCGCGTCTGGTCGGTCAGCGGCGTATGCAGCGAGATGAAGTCGGCGCGGTGGAACAGCTCGTCCAGCTCCACCTTCTCGACGCCCAGATCGACGGCGCGCTCCGGCGACAGGAAGGGATCATAGGCAATCACCTTCATCTTCAGCCCTTGCGCGCGATCGGCGACGATGGAGCCGATATTGCCGCAGCCGACCAGGCCGAGCGTCTTGGCGTAAAGCTCGACGCCGACGAATTTCGACTTCTCCCACTTGCCGGCCTGGGTGGAGCGGTCCGCTTGAGGAATATGGCGGGCCAATGCCATCATCATGGCGATGGTGTGCTCCGCCGTGGTGATCGAATTGCCGAACGGCGTGTTCATGACGCAGATACCGGCGGCGGTCGCGGCCTTCACGTCGATATTGTCGACGCCGATGCCGGCGCGGCCCACGACCTTCAGCTTCTTGGCGACGGCGATGACCTCCGGGGTTACCTTGGTGGCGGAGCGGACGGCGAGGCCGTCATAGTTGCCGATGATATCGCGCAACTCCTTGGGCTTCAGGCCGATCTTCTCATCGACCTCGACGCCGCGCTGGCGGAACACTTGGACGGCTGCGGGGGACAGCTCGTCCGCGATCAATACCTTTGCCATGGCTCACGCCGCTCCTTTGGCGAAATTCTGCTGCACATTCTGGAAGGCCCAATCGAGCCAGGGCGTCAGTGCCTCGATGTCCGAGGTCTCCACCGTCGCCCCGCACCAGATACGCAAGCCGGGCGGTGCGTCGCGATAGGAGCCGATATCGAGCGCGACGCCTTCGTTCTCCAGCAGCGCGGCGATGGATGCGGCGAACTTGGCCTGATCAACGCCGGCGGGGGCAGCGATTTTCAGGCAGACGCTGGTGTTTGAGCGTGTCGCGGAATCTTCGGCCAGGAAGCTGGCCCAATCCGACTTCGCCACCCACTTCTCCAGCGCCGCCAGATTGGCGTTGGAGCGCGCGATCAGGCCCTTCAGCCCCCCGATCTTCTGCGACCAGTTGAGCGCGTCAAGTTGATCCTCGACGCAAAGCAAAGACGGCGTGTTGATCGTGTCGCCCTTAAAAACGCCTTCGATCAGCTTGCCGTCCTTGGCCATGCGGAAGATCTTCGGCATCGGCCAGGCGGGCTTGTGGGTGGTCAGTCGCTCCACCGCGCGGGGCGACAGGGCGATCATGCCGTGCGCCGCTTCGCCGCCCAGCACCTTCTGCCAGGACCAGGTGACGACATCGAGCTTTTGCCACGGCAGATCCATGGCGAAGACGGCGGAGGTGGCATCGCAGATCGCAAGTCCGGCGCGATCGGCGGGGATCCAGTCGCCATTCGGCACGCGCACGCCCGAGGTGGTGCCGTTCCAGGTGAAGACGATATCGCGGTTCGAATCGGCCTGGGCGAGATCGGGCAGCGCGCCGTAATCGGCCTCGAAGGTACGAACGTCCTTCAGCTTCA
>DASZQC010000172.1:0-2542 GCA_035549815.1 Dongiaceae bacterium | reverse complement strand
CGCCGGGGCCGGCGGCAAGACCCTGGCCATCGCCGCGCAGATGCAGAACAAGGGCAAGATCTTCGCCTGCGATGTGCTGCAGGGCCGCGTCGATCGCGCCGCCGTCCGCTTCCAGCGCGCCGGCGTGTACAATGTGGAGCGCAAGGGCCTCTCAAGCGAGCGCGACCCGTGGGTGAAGCGCCACGCCGGCGATTTCGACCGCGTGCTGGTCGACGCGCCGTGCACCGGCACCGGCACCTGGCGCCGCAACCCCGACGCCAAATGGAAGCTGACGCCCACCGATCTGGATGAGCTGACGCAGGTCCAGCGCAACATCCTCGACAGCGCCTGGCGCCTGGTGAAGCCGGGCGGACGCCTGATCTACGCCACCTGCTCGCTGCTGCGCGAAGAGAACGAGGCGCAGATCGAGGCGTTCCTCAGCAGCCATGCAGATTTCAAGCTGGTGCCGCTGCCGCAGGTCTGGGCCGATGCGCTGGGCGGCACGCCGCCGGTTGCCGGCGACACGCTGTCGCTGACGCCCGCGCGCAATGGCACCGACGGCTTCTTCACCGCGGTGCTGGAGCGGGAGAAGCCGGCCTCATGAGCAGCTTCTCGATCCGCCCCGCGACCCAGGCCGACGCGCGCGACATCGCGGAGATCCACTATGCCGGCTGGCAGAACGCCTATGGCGCGCTGGTGCCGGCGGAGCAGATGGCGGCCAAGCACCCCGAGCGCCGCGTGCCCTTCTGGCAGGCGCGCATCGCCGATCCGGCCGACCTTGTGCTGATCGCGCATGACGCGGCCGGCCGTGCCCAGGGCTTCATCCATGGCGGCAAGGTGGTGCCGCACGACATCCGCAGCGGCAGCCTCGCCGGCTTCGATTGCGAGATCTACGTGCTGCATTGCCGGAAGGAGACGCAAGGCAAAGGCCTCGGCCGCCTGCTGATCGCCGAAGCGGCGCGTGTCTTCCAGCAGCGCGGCGGCACGGCGCTGATGCTGTGGGCCTACACCGACAACGCCTATCGGCCGTTCTATGACCGCCTCGGCGGCGAAGTGATCGCGACCGGCGACGATGAGGGCGTGGCGGATTTGGCGTATGGCTGGCGTTCGTTGACGGCCTTGACGCGCGAAGAGGTGGCGCCGTGAGCGAATGGGGCAAGGTAAAGTCGACGATCATGGTGCTGATCACGTCCGCCTTTGCCGTGCTCGGCATATTCCTGCTCTTGTTTCCGAGATCGACTCAAAGTTCCCTGATCGGGCTGGGCGTTCTCGCTTTCTTCGGCTCGGCCGTTCCCTTTTCGCTGATCAAGCTTGCCGGTGCCGGCTGGCGCAAGCACGCGGGCATAATCGATGCGCCAGAGATCACCCGCACATTCGCGCGATCGACAGTCGAGATCGCTGCGCTCAGCTTCATGGCGCTTGGCATGGGGATCGGTTGCTATCTCTTGCTGAAGATGGGGCCGGCCAAGGAAAGCGTGCGGATCGCGGCCTGGGTCGGCGTCGCCATGTGCGGCCTTGCGGTGATTGTCATCCCCATCATTGCAGTTGTCCGGCCCGTGCGCCTCATCCTGTCGCCGCATGGTCTTGACTATTCGCTTTTCAAGATCGGGCCGATTGAATGGCGCGACATCACCGCCGTGCATGTCGGGACCATGCTGCGCAGCGAATATGTGGCTGTCGAGGTGAGCGATCCCGACAAATACTATGCGCGGGGCTTTGTCAGAGGCGGCAGAGCCTCCCGCTGGCTTTCGGACAGGTTTCCGTCGCCCTTTCTCTTCATACCGCAACAGTTCGGCGCGAACGCAGCAGCGGTTGCTGAGGCAATCCGGCTGCGTCTCGGCGGTGCCGGAAGCCCACCCCCTCCAACGGAGCCAAGCTTGGATGGCCGCCGCGAACCTCATTTCTGATATCGCATGAAGGTAACCGTATGACCGACCGTATCCTCATCCTCGATTTCGGCTCGCAAGTGACCCAGCTCATCGCGCGGCGGCTGCGCGAGACCGGCGTTTACTGCGAGATCTTCCCGTTCAACTGCGATCCACAGCGCATCACCGAGTTTGCGCCCAAGGGCATCATTCTCTCCGGCTCGCCGCATTCGATCCATGCGGAGGGTGGGCCGCAGGCGCCGGACGTGGTGTGGAGCTCGAAGCTGCCGGTGCTCGGCATCTGCTATGGCCAGCAGGCGATCTGCCACCAATTGGGCGGCAAGGTGGAGCCGCACGAGCACCGCGAGTTCGGCCGCGCCGAGATCGAGATCACGGAATCCTGTTCGCTGTTCGACGGCTTCTGGCCCAAGGGCGCCAAGGACGAGGTCTGGATGAGCCATGGCGACCGCGTCACCGCGATCCCGCCGGGCTTCCGCGTGGTGGCGGTCAGCAAGGGCGCGCCCTTCGCCGCGATCGCCGACGAGACGCGGCATTATTACGGCGTCCAGTTCCACCCCGAAGTGGTGCACACGCCGCGCGGCGCCAAGCTGCTGCAGCAATTCGTGCACCAGGTCTGCGGCTGCAAGGGCGACTGGACCATGCGCGCCTTCCGCGAGAGCGAGGTGGCGAAGATCCGC
>DASZQC010000171.1:0-6381 GCA_035549815.1 Dongiaceae bacterium | reverse complement strand
AGGTCGAGGAACGGAGTCCGCGTATGCCAGCGGACCAGGGTCGGGAATTCGCGCGGTAAGGTGTCTGCGGTGGTCATGTGGTTCAGGCCATTGGGCTCAGGGCGTTGCGGTTTCGAAGGCCGGTACGGCGAGTTCGTCCATCTGCGGGGCAGGCGCGACAAGCAGGCGCCGGATATGCACGACCGTCCTCAACAGGTCGCGGTCGACCGTGCCGGCTTGCATGTTGTGGATCTGCGCCATCCGGGCGCCGTGGCGGGCCAGCGCCCGATGCAGGCGGCGCATGTCTCGCGGCGGCGTCCAATAGCCGAGATAGGGTCCCAATTGCATCAGCCATTTCAACCCCAGCGCCTTCGGCCCGCGCGTCAACAGGCGCGACAGCAGGCGCTCTTCGGGATGAAACAGCTCGACTGGTTTGCCGGAATTGACCGCCTCCGCGATCATCGAGGCGCTCTCGCTGCTGACGATCAGTTTGTCGCTGAGGCCGATGATCGCGGCATAGGGATTCTCCGCCTGCCGCGGCCGCCAGATATGGAGGTGATGCGGCACATGCAAGTCGGCGAGCGCGTCGACCACATGTTGCGGGGTGCGGGCGCTGGTGGAGATCAACAATGAGCCGTCGGTCTCGCCGGCCAGCGCATTCAGTCGTTGCCTCAGGTCGCGCGCGCAATCATCGGTGAAGCGGAAGGACCCGCTGTCGCCGCCGATCAGGACACCGGTCCAGGGCCGCGGCAGCGCGGCGAAGCGATCCGCCCAAACCGCCGTGGCGTCCGCAAGCCGGTCGCGGTCGACGCGGTTCAGCGGCAGGACGTTGCGCAGGACATTGGCGCGCTTGGGCAGCGCATATTGCGGTGTCGTCACGACCAGGTCGAAATCATCCAGCCGCGCCCAGGGCCGGCCGACGATGACCACCTTGGTCTTGCCGCCGGATGCCTGTTTCACCCAGCGCGCCAGCGCCGCGCAGCGCCCGCCGGCGGCGATCATCAGGTCCGGAAATTCGCAGTCGCGATACTGCCGGCGGTGCCAGGGCGCGTGCAATCCAATGCTGTTGAACAGACGCCCGGCGACGATCTTCGCGAGACTGTCGGTGATGTGCTGCTGCTGCACGCGGCCACCCAGCGCATCGGCCAGCGCCAGAACCTGGCGGTCATCGCCGACGCGCCCTTCGGTCATGGCCCAGATATAGGGTGCAACGGCGGAGCCGTAGTGTGATTCGCCAACCTCAACGTCGATGAACTTGATCAGCATACCGAACGTCACCGTCCCCACGGTTGCGTGCGCGTTCAGGTATGCGGTTGAAATGCTTCGCTACGACGATGGTAATGTTACATCATCGCTTCTATACGGAATTTCATTGGAGCACGTGTCTGGAAACGGAGATTCGGCGTCTGGTTTCCGTCCAGAAACCGGTCAGTCTTGCGTCGTGCTGAATGACATTGGACTCAGCACGTCGATTCGCCAAGCGCGCGATATCGCCTGAGATGGAATTCCTCGTCACCGAAGGTGAGGCGAATCATCGTCAGGCGTTTGAAATAATGTCCGACGGCATATTCGTCCGTCATGGCGATGCCGCCATGCAATTGGATTGCATCCTCGCCGACATGGCGCGCGGCGCGGCCGATTTGCGCCTTGGCGGCGGAGACGGCGCGGCCGCGCGCAATCGCGTCGCTTGAATCCAAGGCCGCGATCGCAGCCATGGCGATCGACTGCGCGAGCTGGCACTTCATATACATATTGACCATGCGATGCTGCAGCGCCTGGAAGCTGCCGAGCGTCGCGCCGAACTGCTTGCGCACCTTGATATAGTCCAGGGTCATGTCGTGCATCACCCACATGATGCCGACCGCCTCCGCGCACAAAGCCGCGATGCCGGCATCCAATGCCGCCTCCAAAATCGGCAGGCCCTTGCCATCATCGCCGATGATATTGCCGGCCGGGACGCGCACGTTGCGGAAGCCGATGTCGGCCGCCCAGCCATCGTCATGCAGGCGATAGGATTCGATCGCGATCCCGGCGGCCGTGCGCGGCACCAGGAATAGCGAGAGGTCCTGCGCGGTCCGCGCGCTGACCAGCAGGTGGTCCGCCAGATGGCCGAACAGCACCGCGACCTTGCGGCCCTCGATCACATAGTTCGCGCCGTCGCGTGTCGCGCGGGTTTCCACCCGTGCCGGGTCGTGCTGGCCGGTATTTTCCAGATAGGCGAGGGCGAGCTTCTCGCGTCCTTCGGCCAGCGCCGGCAGGTATGCTGCCTGCTGTTCCGAACTGCCGCCGGCGCGCAAGGCGGTGGCGCCCAGAACCACGCTGGGCACGAAAGCGCTGGTCAGCAGCGCGCGGCCGAATTGCTCCATCAGGATGCCGAGATCGACACCCTTGCCGCCGAGCCCGCCATGTTCTTCCGGCAGGGTCGCCGCCAGCCAACCCATCTCCGTCAGCATGGACCAGGCCGGATCGTCTGCGGCGCCCAGCTTCTTCAGATGGGCGCGGCGCTTCTCGAACGTGTAATCCTGCTGGCGGAACCGTTCGAGGCTCTCGATCAGCAGGCGTTGCTCTTCGGTCAAGCTGACGAACATGAGCGATGACCTCACAGACCGAGCACGGCTTTGGCGATGATGTTCCGCTGGATCTCGTTCGATCCGGCATAGATCAGCGTCTTGCGGAAATTGAAGTAGGGATAGGCGGTGTCCTGGCCGATCTCAGCGGCCCGCGTATCGGCACCCGATTCATCGCGTCGGGCGGCCAGCGCGTTGGCACCGGCGCACATCATGCTGAGTTCGAAAATGTCGGCCTGAATCTCGGTCCCGCGCACTTTCAGCATGGAGGCTTCCGGCCCGATCGCGTTCGACCCGTCCGGCTGGAACAGGAATCGCACCTCGGTGATCTCCAGCGCATCCAGCTCGATCTCGATCTCGGCCACCTTGCGTTCGACCGCCTCTTTCTGCTCCGGCGCGTGCTTGAACGGATCGCGCTCGCGCAGGAACTTCTTCAGCCGCGCGAGGCTCGCCATGGAGCGCGACACTTCAGCGGTGCCGAAACGCTCCAGGCTCAGCAGATATTTGGCGATGCCCCAGCCCTTATGCTCGTCCCCCAGGCGCTGCTCGACCGGCACGCGCACATTGTCGAAGAACACCTGGTTGACCTCGTGCGTGCCTTCGAACAGCAGGATCGGTCGCACCTCGACGCCGGACGATTTCAGATCCAGCACCAGGAAGGTGATGCCTTCCTGTTTGCGGCCGGAATTGTCGGTGCGGAACAGGCCGAACATCCAATCGGCGATGTGGCCTTCGCTGGTCCACATCTTCGACCCGTTGATCACATAGTGATCGTCTTTCCGCTCGGCCTTGCATTGCAGGGAGGCGAGATCCGATCCGGCATTCGGCTCGGAGAAGCCTTGGCACCACAGCACGTCGCCTTCCAGGATACCGGGCAGGATGCGGCGCTTCTGTTCCTCGGTGCCATAGGCCATCACGGTGGGGCCAAGCATGCCTTCGCCATAGATCATGGAGCGCGGCGCGTCGCCCAGCGCCAGCTCACGCTCCAGGACATAGCGCTCGTCGTCGCTGAAACCGGGGCCGCCATAGGCCTGCGGCCAGCCGGGGCAGGCCCAACCCTTGGCGCGCAGGATCTTGTGCCAGCGCTGCTGGTCAGCGCGCGGCAGGTCCATGCGCTCCTGCGCGACCTTGCGGCGGATGTCGTCGGGCAGGGCGGTACGGACGAAATTGCGGACCTCTTCGCGGAAGCCCCGCAGTTCGGTGGTTTCGAAGCGATTCCTGACGTCCAAGCCGCCCCCTATCAGGCAATGGAACTTTTGATGATGGCTTGTCTTAACGCATTTCCGCCATTTGGCTAGCGTCCCAGCGACGCCTGTATGGCGTGTGACGGCGCGCACTGTTGAATCAAAAGGCTTATGCTATGTGTCGTTTGTCGTCTTCACTTTCTGACAAGACCAATCCCAGGGAGTTTTCCATGCTCAAGCGTGTTATCGCCGCGACCGCGCTCGCGGCCGTCCTCGCCGCTCCGCAGTTCGTTGCCGAGCCGGCCGCTGCCGCCAGCGGCGGCGTCAATGTCGGCTCGCTGAACTGCAATGTCGCCGGCAGCGTCGGCTTCATTTTCGGTTCGTCCAAGGACATCGCCTGCGTGTTCACGCGCCCGGACGGCACGGCCGAACGCTATCGCGGCGAGATCAACAAATACGGCGTCGATATCGGCTTCACCTCCGAGGGCTACATGGTGTGGGCGGTGTTCGCGCCGGGCCAGGTGGCGAAGGGTGCGTTGGCCGGCACCTATGGCGGCGTGACGGCGGAAGCCGCGGTGGGCATCGGCCTCGGCGCCAACGTTCTGGTGGGCGGCAGCAACGACCAGATCGCGCTGCAGCCGGTCAGCATCGAGGGCGTGACGGGCCTGAACGCGGCCGCCGGCTTCGGCCAGGTGACGCTGAAGCCCGCCAACTAACGACACGACTTTGCCGCTGCGGCGGCGACCGGAACACCCCGCCTCTGACCGAGGCGGGGTGTTTGCTTTGGGGCCAGGGATCCCACCGGCGGCCTAAAAACCTGTCCAACCGGTCAATAAATTCTTGATTTTCCCAGGCCGCGCCGAAATGATGCATATAGGCCTAATTTCAAGCGTAACCACAACGGCCTGAATGGGAGAGGCCGGCGGACGCCGGTCACGGCAAAACGGGAGACATATATGAACAAGATTCTGCGGGCGGCCCTGGCCGCCGGCGTACTCAGCCTTGCGGCATCGGCGGCAATGGCGGACCCGGCGGTCGTCTATGACGCCGGCGGCAAGTTCGACAAATCCTTCAACGAGGCCGCCTATAACGGCATCGAGAAGTTCAAGAAAGAAACCGGCACCAACTATCTCGAGTTCGAGGTCCAGGCGGATGCCCAGCGCGAGCAGGCCTTCCGCAAGATGGCGCAGCGCGGCGCCGACCCGATCATCGGCATCGGCTTCAGCCAGGAATCGGCGATCAAGAAGGTGGCGCCGGAATTCCCCGACATCCGCTTCGTGATCATCGATTCCGTGGTTGATCTGCCCAACGTGCAGTCGATCGTGTTCAAGGAGCAGGAGGGCTCGTACCTGGTCGGCGTCCTGGCGGCGCTTGCCAGCAAGACCGGCAAGGTCGGCTTCGTCGGCGGCATGGACATTCCGTTGATCAGCCGCTTCCAGTGCGGCTATGCCGAGGGCGCCAAGGCGGCCAATCCGAATGTCGAGGTGATCGGCAACATGACCGGCACCACCCCGGCGGCCTGGAACGACCCCACGCGCGGCGCCGAGCTCGCCAAGGGCCAGTTCGATCGCGGTGTCGACGTTGTCTTCGCGGCGGCCGGCGGCACCGGCATCGGCGTCTATCAGGCGGCCAAGGACAATGGCAAGCTGGCGATCGGCGTCGATTCCAACCAGAACCATATCCATCCCGGCACCATGCTGACCTCGATGCTGAAGCGCGTCGATGTCGCGGTCTATAACAGCGCCAAGGCGGCCAAGGACGGCACCTGGAAGCCGGGCCTGACCGTGCTGGGCCTCAAGGAAGAGGGCGTCGATTGGGCGCTCGACGACAACAACAAGTCGCTGATCACCGACGACATGAAGGCGAAGGTCGAAGCCGCCAAGGCCGACATCATCTCCGGCAAGGTGACGGTGCACGACTACATGGCGGACAATTCCTGCCCGAACTGAGCGCACTCAAGCGTTCATGACGGCGGAACCGTCAGGCAATTCGGCATCGCCGTCGGCCGCGAGGCCGGCGGCGATCGAATTGTGCGGCATCGACAAATCCTTTGGCGCAGTACGCGCCAACAAGCAGGTGGACCTCACCGTTGCCAAAGGGTCGATCCACGGCATCATTGGCGAGAATGGCGCCGGCAAATCGACCCTGATGAGCATCCTCTACGGCTTCTATTCGGCCGATTCTGGAGAGATTCTCATTAATGGCAAGCCGGTCACCATCCGCACCTCCAAGGACGCCATCACCGCCGGCATCGGCATGGTGCATCAGCATTTCATGCTGGTGGAGCCCTTCACGGTGCTGGAGAACGTGATGCTCGGCGCCGAAGGTGGCGCCTTGCTGGCGGGCGGTGCGCAGGCGGCCCGGGCTGAGTTGCTGCGCCTGGGGCGCGATTACGGCCTCAATGTTTCGCCGGATGCGCATATCTCCGATCTGCCGGTCGGCGAGCAGCAGCGCGTCGAGATCCTGAAGGCGCTGTTCCGGCATTGCGACATCCTGATCCTGGACGAGCCGACCGGCGTGCTGACGCCGCAGGAGACGGACCAGCTCTTTGAAATTCTGCGCGCGCTCAATGCGCGCGGCGTCACCATCCTGCTCATCACTCACAAGCTGCGCGAGATCCTCGCCATCACCGATACGGTCTCGGTGATGCG
>DASZQC010000170.1:0-10576 GCA_035549815.1 Dongiaceae bacterium | reverse complement strand
CGGCATTGATGCCAATCTCTGCGGCGTCGAAGCCGCGCTGCTCCAGATTGAGCGACAGCAGCGGCACGACCGCACCGACGGAGACGCCGACGCCGAAAGCGGTGCCGATGACCGCGGTCAAGGCGCGATGGCGGCTGCGGTTGTCGAGCGTGTTGTCCAAGGTCGTCATGGGCCGAGACACTAGAGCATTTTCTGATCACACACGGTCATATCCTGCAGCAGCAAAGTAGTTTGAGCACTCTGCGGGAGTGAAGGTGTCGATGCCGCGGGCGATGGTGTCCCAGAGGTCGTTGACGGTTCTGGGGGCGTGTTTCTTGAGGAAGGCCTTGAGCTTGGAGAAGGCCATCTCGATGGGGTTGAAGTCGGGACTGTAGGCCGGCAGGAAGCGCAATTCGGCCCCGGTTCGCTCGATGGCCTGACGCACCGCCGTCGGCTTGTGGGCGGGAAGGTTGTCCATGACGACGATGTCGCCAGGCGTCAATGTCGGCACGAGAACCTGCTCCACGTAGGCCAGGAAGGCGCGGCCGTGCATGGCGCCGTCGAGCACCATCGGCGCGGTGATGCCGCACGTTCGTAGCGCGCCGACAAAGGTGGTGGTCTTCCAGTGCCCGTGCGGCACCGGCGCTCGGCAGCGCGCGCCGCGCCGGGACCGGCCGCAGCGGCGGGCCATCTTGGTGGTGGCGCCGGTTTCGTCGATGAACACCAGGCGATCCGGGTCCAGCTCAGGCTGGAGCTCGAGCCACGCCTGGCGCCGGCGCAGAACGTCAGGACGCTGCTGCTCGCTGGCGTGCGCGGTTTTTTTTGAAGGTCATCCCGTGCCGGTCGAGCAGCCGCCACACGGTGCTCTGGGCGATCTTCACCCCGTGGCTGCGATCCAGATGCTCGGCGATCTCGGCCAGGGTGATGTCAGGTTGCACCTCGATCAGCCCCAGGATCTCCGCGGCATGCGCTTCCAGCCGGTGGGAACGCTGGTCTCCACCCTGCGGTCGCGGCCGAACATCTCCCGTCCGCTCCCACTGCTCAACCCACTTGATCGCTGTCGAGGCCGCCACCCTGAACCGCTTCGCCGCCGAGCGGCGCGTCATCCCGCCCTCAACCGCCGAAACCAGTCGCGTGCGGATATCCGTGGAAAGAGCTCGCGTCATCCAGGCTGGCCCCCTTCACCAGCCCACATCTTGAATCAGAATTCCCACCCAAAGGGAATCCCCTACGATTCAATCAGGTGAGAAAATGCTCTAGGCGCCGACGCCGAATCGCTCCGCCATATGCCGCATGCGGGCGACCAGGCCCGCGGCCACGGTTTCCTGCTGGCGCTGGGCCGGTGCGCTATAGCGCTCACACACATAGAAGCAGTGGCGGCGATCGCAGGGCGCCGCCTCGGTTGCGAAGCGCACGTCGCCGTGCAGCAGATTGCCGAGCGGCGGGCCGTCGCCACAGCGTTCGACGCGGCCATCGGCTTCGATCCGTACATATTTCATGCCCGCCGCGCAGAGCTGCCCGCGGCGGTCGGGCAGACCGTCCAGGAAATCGCGGCCGATCGGCGGGTCGATGGTCGGCCGCTCGGCTGCCTTGAACAGCTCCGGATAGGTCGCTTCCGCTCGACGGGAGTACCGCCGGAACAGGGCGCGCTCTTTCGCCGTATAGCTGTCCGGATATCTGCGTCCGCCGACCTTGCCTTGCATCAGCTTTGGGATCGGCATGAGGCCGATGGGGCGCAGCGACGCCGCGATCGCCTCGAAGTCGCGCAAGACCGCCGGCGTTGCCACCACGGACACCATGATCGGAAAGCCGCACTCAAGCAGCAGATGCGCATGGCGCAGAAACGCGTCATGTCCCTGCTTGCGTGCCCGCTCCATCGGATGCAGGCCGGCATTGATGAAGCTGACGCGCGCAGGATCGACGCGGGTCGCGAAATCCACGATGGACGGGCCGGTCAGGTTGCTGTTCAAGGACAGGTAGTGCCGCTCCGCCAGCAAAGCGCCGATCTCGGCAAAGTCCGGGTACAGGGTGGGTTCGCCGCCCGTCAGATGGACCATCCAGGTCTTGCCGGTAGCATCGAAGGCGGCGCGCCATTCGGCGGGCGTCGCATGGGTCTGAATCTTCTCGCCGAGCAGGCGTTCGTTCAAGAAGCAATAATCGCACCGGTAGTTGCAGGTGCGCAGCAATGCCCAGGCGCCTTCGATGTCGTAGCGCATCCTGATCGGCCTCGAGACTCAGATGATCAGCGGAGCTTAGCAGCCGTTTCCGGCGGGCTCAATCGGCGTCCGCGCCGTTATTGCGCCGCTTCCAGCGCCATCTGCGCCTGCAGCCAGGCTTCCTCCGCCTGTTCCAGGCGGCGGGCCACATCCGCATGCTTGCGCTGCCAGTCGGCGATGACCTTCTGCGGCTCCTCGTAGAAGCTGCGTTCCGCCATCTTCTTCTCGATCAGCTCCATCGCCTGGGTCAGCTTCTGCACGGCCACGGCGGATTGCTCGACTTGGCGTTTCAGGTCGGTGGGTTCCGCGCCCGCCGCCGGTTGCTTCTTCGCCGGCTTCGGCTCGCCCTTGCCGCGACGCTCGCGCTCGTTCGCGGCGCGGCCGGGCGACAGAATCATATTCTTGTAGTCGTTGAGATCGCCGTCGAAGGGCTGGCAGCGGCCGTCCTTCACCAGCCAGAAGCGGTCGACCGTCAGCTCGATCAGATGCGGGTCGTGGCTGATCAGCACCACGGCGCCGGGGAACTCGTTGATCGCCTGCACCAGCGCCTGGCGGGAATCGATGTCGAGGTGGTTGGTCGGTTCGTCCAGCAGCAGGATGTTGGGCGCCGCATGGGTCATCAGCGCCAGCAGCAGGCGCGCCTTCTCGCCGCCCGACAGATTGCCGACGGGCGTTTGGGCGCGTTGGACGTCGAGGCCGAAGCGTGCGATGTGGGCGCGGCATTTCTCCGAGGTCAGGTTCGGCGCTGCGCGTTCCATCGACAGCAGCGGCGTTGCCTCCATGTCGAGCTCGTCGGTCTGGTGCTGCGCGAAATAGCCGACCTTCAGCTTGCGCGAGGCGCGCATGTCGCCCGCCATCGGCTTCAGCTTGCCGGCGATCAATTTCGCCATGGTCGACTTGCCGTTGCCGTTGGAGCCCAGCAGCGCGATGCGCTCATCGGGGTCGAGGCGCATGTTGACCTTGGTCAGGATCGGCTTGCCGGGCTCGTAGCCGACGGCAACGTCGTCCATGACGATCAGCGGCGGCGCCAATTCCTCCGGCTCTGGAAACGAGAACTCGATGCCGCGTTCTTCCACGGCGGCGGCGATCGGCTGCATCTTGGCTAGCGCCTTGATGCGCGACTGTGCCTGGCGCGCTTTGCTCGCCTTGTAGCGGAAGCGGTCGATGAAGGCCTGCATATGCTTGCGCTGGGCGTCCTGCTTCGCCGCCGCTGCCGCCTGCAACGCCAGGCGTTCGCTGCGCAGGCGCTCGAAATCGTCATAGCCGCCTGTATACATGGTCAGCTTGCGCTCATGCAGGTGGATGATCTTGTCGACCGCGCCGTTCAGCAGGTCGCGATCGTGGCTGACGATCAGGATCGTGTAGGGATACTTCTTGAGGAAATCCTCCAGCCACAAGGTGGCTTCGAGGTCCAGATGGTTGGTCGGCTCGTCCAGCAGCAGCAGATCGGGCGCCTGGAACAGCAAGGCCGCCAGGGCGACGCGCATGCGCCAGCCGCCGGAGAAATCGCTGCACGGGCGTTCCTGCGCCGCCGCGTCGAAGCCGAGGCCGTGCAGGATCTGCGCCGCGCGCGACGGTGCCGAATGCGCGCCGATCTCGTGCAGGCGCTGGTGGATGTCGGCGATGCGGTGCGGGTCGGTGGCGTGCTCCGCCTCGTCCAGAAGCTTGGCGCGCTCGGTGTCGGCGGCCAGCACGGTTTCCAGCAGGCTCTGCGGACCGCTCGGCGCTTCCTGGGCGATGCGGCCCATGCGTGCGCCGTTGGGCATGCGGATCTCGCCGGTGTCGGCCTGGATCTCGCCGGCGATCAGCTTCAGGAGCGTGGTCTTGCCGGTGCCGTTGCGGCCGATCAGCCCCGCCTTGTGCCCGGTCGGCAGGGTCAGGCTGGCCCCCTCCAACAGGGGTCGCCCGGCGACGCGGCAGGTGATGTCGGTGATGGTTAACATGGTCCGGGACCCGGCCTTTTCTCAATATTTCCAGGGCCAAGAACGCTGTCGCGGCCAGGATTGCGGCTGAAGGGCGAACTGTATATAACCCCGCGCCAGTTTCGCCAACAGGAGCTCAAGGATTATGGCCAAGGAACGCACCTTCTCGATCATCAAGCCGGACGCGACGCGCCGCAATCTGACCGGGAAGATCAATGCGCATATCGAGGGTGCGGGGCTGCGCATCGTCGCCCAGAAGCGTCTGTGGCTGTCGCGCGCCCAGGCCGAGAAGTTCTACGAGGTCCATGCCGCGCGGCCGTTCTACAACGATCTTTGCACATTCATGACCAGCGGCCCGGTGGTGGTCCAGGTCCTCGAGGGCGAGAACGCGGTCGCCAAATACCGAGACGTGATGGGGGCCACCAACCCGGCCAACGCCGCGCCGGGCACCATCCGCAAGGATTTCGCGGAATCGATCGAGGCCAATTCGGTGCACGGCTCTGACTCGCCGGACAATGCCAAGATCGAGATCGCCTTCTTCTTCAGTGGGATCGAGATCGTCGGCTAGGCCGACCTTTCACCCAAAAGACAACGGCGTCAGGCCAGGCCTGACGCCGTTTTCGTTTCCACCGCGCAGGAGAGTTCAGTAAGCGAACATCACCGCGACAAGGGTGGCGACCGCCGCGACGATCGTGCCCCACAGCAGCAGGCGCGTGAAGGCGTGCCAGGATTGCTGCTTGGCGGCCAGAAGCTGATCTTGCTCGTGTTTCATCGGTGGCGGCTCCGAAATCTTAATGTCGATAGGGTTTCTAGCCGAGCCGCCGCTCCCGCGCAAGCATTGGCCGGTGCGGCACTATCCCGCCGGATCGATGTAGATTTGGGCCGGGCAACCGCCATGCGGCGGCGGCCCCTCCCGGAAAAGCATGCTGCCCGACAAGGGCTCGTCGAGCGCATCCCGCCGCAGCGCCAGCCGGAGTTCGGTCAGGAGCCCGCGCGACCCGTCGCGGCGGCAGACGATCTCCAGGGCCTTGGCTGTCCCCGGGCCGAAATCCCGCTCCCACGCCTGAAGCAGGTCGCGGCGGGAAACCTCCCGGCCGATACTGGCGCGCAGCAGGTTGGCAAGCTCGGTCGCTTCCACCTCCCGCAGCAGATGCAGCGAGGTATCGAAATAGGCGTCCCCGCCAAGGCCGGTGCAGGTGCCATGCTTGATCCATTCGTGGCGGTCCAGGCAGGAGCGGCTGCCCGGCATAGCCTCGGTGAGGGCCGCTTGCGTCGCCTGATCCGTTCCGGGCGCGGGCAGGGCACACCAGTCGCCGGTCTCATCCGTGCGCCGGTCATTCGCGGTCACGCTGCAATAGAACGGATGGTCGCCGTCGGCGGCATTCGGCCACAGGCCGTGCAATGTGAGGTTCGTCGCGGCGAAATCGTCCTCATCGAGCGTGCCGCATTCGGGCTTGGCTGTGTTGTATTCGCAAAAAGCCGGCTGCCAGTTCAGGGCGAGGACGTAATGGTCAATCTCGGGTTCGGGCTCGCAAGCGGCGAGGAGGACGATGGCGATCAATCCTGCGGCGCGAAGCGCGCGCATCAGGCAATGGCGGGGTTGAACATCGTTCCGTCGACCGTGGATGCGCCGTCGACGAACGCGCGTTCGCCGTCGACGCGCACCTTGCCTTCGGCGACCAGACGCAGCGCTAGCGGATAGAGCTGATGCTCGACGCGCAGCACGCGCGCGGCCAGCGCCGCTTCATCGTCGGCGGGCAGGACCGGTACGACCGCCTGGCCGATGATCGGGCCGGTGTCGGTTTCGTGGCGCACGAAATGCACGGTGCAGCCGTGGAACTTCACCCCAGCCTCCAGGGCGCGACGATGAGTGTCGAGACCGGGGAAAGCGGGCAGCAGCGCCGGATGGATGTTGATCATCCGGTTCTTCCAGGCATTGATGAAGCCCTCGGTCAGCAGGCGCATGAAGCCGGCGAGGACGATAAACTCGGCGCCCGCCGCGCGGATCTCGCGGTCCATCGCCACGTCGAAATCCTCTCGCGAGGCGAAGCTCTTGTGGTCGATCACCTCGGTCTTCAGGCCGGCCTTGTCCGCGCGCTCCAGCCCTTGCGCGTCCGGCCGGTTGGAGACGACCAGCACGATCTGGACCGGGCTGGCCGCGCCTTTGGGAAAGGCGTCGATCAGGGCTTGCAGGTTGGAGCCGCGGCCGGAGATCAGCACCGCGACTTTCAACGGTCCCGCCATCACCAGCGGCCGGTATTGCGCACGACGCAGCCTTCGGCGCCGTCGGCGCGGCGCACGATGGTGCCGATGCGATGCACAGTCTCGCCGTGCTCGCGCAGCACCTGGACGACGCTGGATTCCTTGTCCGGGGCCGCGACCACGATCATGCCGATGCCGCAATTGAAGGTGCGGATCATATCGTCCAGCGGCACGCCGCCGGATTTCATCAGCCAGTTGAAGACCGCAGGCAGCTTCCAATTCTCGGCGTTGATGTCGGCTTGAAGATTGTCCGGCAACACGCGCGGCACGTTGTCGACGAGGCCGCCGCCGGTGATGTGCGCCAGCGCCTTGACACCGCCCGCCTTGACCGCGGCAAGCGCGCTTTTCACATAGATGCGCGTCGGCGTCATCAGCGCCTCGCCCATCGACTTGCGCGATTCGAACGGGCAGGGCTCGGTCCAACCGAGGCCGGAGCGCTCGACGATCTTGCGCACCAGGGAGAAGCCGTTGGAATGCACGCCGGTCGAGGCGAGGCCCAGGATCACGTCGCCTTCCGCCACGTTGGCGCCGGTCAGCGCCTGGGTGCGCTCGACCGCGCCGACGGCAAAGCCCGCCAGATCATAATCGCCCTTGGCGTACATGCCCGGCATCTCGGCGGTCTCGCCGCCGACCAGGGCGCAGCCGGCTTCCTTGCAGCCCTTGGCGATGCCGGCGATGATCTCGCGCGCGGCGTTCACGTCCAGCTTTCCGGTGGCGAAATAGTCGAGGAAGAACAGCGGCTCGGCGCCCTGCACCACCAAGTCGTTCACGCACATGGCGACCAGGTCGATGCCGACGCCGTCATGCTTGCCGGCCTCGATGGCGACCTTCAGCTTGGTGCCGACGCCGTCGGTGGTGGAGACCAGCAGGGGGTCCTTATAGCCGGCGGCCTTCAGGTCGAAGAAGGCGCCGAAGCCGCCCAGGCCGGCATCCGCCCCCACCCGCGCCGTCGATTTGGCGAGCGGCTTGATCGCATCCACCAGCGCCTCGCCGGCATCGATATCGACGCCCGCGTCGCGATAGGTCAAACCATTGCCAGGACTGGATTTGTCGGAACCGGAAGGGGTGTCGGGCACGGGGCGGGTTATGGCATCCTCCCAGGCGATGGGCTATAAGCAGGCGGTCGGACAATAAGGATTTCGAGGCCCGTTGCAATGGCATTCAAGGTTCTCCGGCGGCTCTGCCGCGGGCTTCTGATGGCGGCCCTTCTGGCGCTCCCGACCGCAGGTTTGACTGGAGCCGCCTGGGCGCAGGCGGGCGCCGTCTATACCGCCACCGGCATCGATGTCGACGTGACCGGCGACATCGCCACCTTGCGCGACCAGGCGCTTCTGCAAGGCCAACGTCTTGGGTTGCAAAAAGTGCTGACGCAGATCGCGCCGGCGGACCGGGTGCAGTCGCTGACCCTGCCCAGCGACGATGTCATCTCCACCTGGGTGCAGGATTTCGAGATCGAGCAGGAGAAGGCCTCCGCCACCCACTATATCGGCCGCTTCACCTTCCGTTTCCTGGCGGACCCGGTGCAGCAATTCCTCGCCGGCAACAATGTCGCCTTCGCCCAGGCGCAGACCAAGCGCGTGCTGGTGCTGCCGGTCTATACCGACGAGACCGGCAACAGCACGTTGTGGGGACCGGCCAACCTGCTGCTGCTGCCATGGGGCGCCAAGGCGCCGAATGCCAGCCTGGTGCCGCTGGTGCTGCCGAGCGGCGACATCTCCGACAGCACCAGCCTGTCCGCCACCCAGGCGCTGGCCGGCGACACGCAGCGCTTGGCGGCGATGGCGCAGCGCTACGGCGCCGCCGAAGTGATGGTGACCGAGGTGAAGGCAGCACCCGTCGGTCCCGACGGCATGCAGAGCTTCGCCGTTGCGGCGACGCGCTACGGCCGCGGCGCGACCACGCAATTCAGCGACACGGTCAGCGGCGACCCGGCGACGATGGAAGCGCTGCTGGGCCAGACGGTCGACCACACGATCAATTGGGTGCAGGGCCAGGTGCGCGAAGCCAACATGGTCGATGCCACCCGGCAGACCGCCATGATGGTGGACGTGCCGCTGACCAGCCTGAGGCAATGGGTCGATATCAAGAAGCAGCTCGGCGGCGTGCCGTCCCTGAAATCGGTGCGGCTGGTCAGCCTGACCAAGGCGATGGCGGTGCTGGATATCTCGTTCCTGGGCGACGTGCCGCATTTCCAGCGCGCGCTGGCGCAGCAGGATCTGGCGCTCGACCTGCAGGCACCCAACAAGGGCCTGCTGCGCCAGGATAGCAGCGCCCATAGCGGCGGCCTGCCCGAACCGGCGCCCATGCCGGCGCCGGCCCCCGCGCCGACTGACGACAGCTATCTGGCGCCAAGCGAGCCGGTCGTCCCGCCGCAACCCGCCGTGCCGCAATAGACGGCCCGCGCATGACGCTCGCGACGCAATCCAAGATCTGGGGAATCGTCCTCCTCGCTTTCGTGCTGATCCTGGTGCTTCTGAAGAGCATCCTGCTGCCCTTTGTCGCCGGCATGGCGATCGCCTATCTGCTGGATCCCCTGTGCGACCGGCTGGAGCGGATGGGCTGCTCGCGTGACGTGGCGACAGTGATCGTCACCGCCGTCTTTGCAACTTTGGTGATCCTGTTCTTGCTGCTGATCGTGCCGCCGGCGGTCAGTGAGCTGATCTCGTTCCTGACCAGCCTGCCCGACTTGATCACCCGCACGTACGAACGCATGTTGCCGTATCTGGCCGAGTTGCAGACACGGCTCAATCTGCCGAGCGGGTCGGAACTGTCCGGCCTGGCGAAGGAACGGTTCGGCACCGCCCTCGCGTGGCTGGCCGGTGCGCTGCAGGGCGTCGCGGCGCAGGGCCTGGCGATCGCCAATCTGTTGTCGTTGATCTTCATCACGCCCGTCGTGACGTTCTATCTGCTGCGCGACTGGGACAAGCTGGTGGGCAAGATCGATGATTTGCTGCCGCGCGCCCATGCGCCGACCATCCGCACCCAGGCGATCCTGGTGAATCAGACATTGGCCGGTTTTGCCCGCGGCCAATCGCTGGTCTGCCTCACCCTCGGCATCTATTACGCCGGGGCGCTGGCGGCGATCGGCCTGCCCTTCGGGCTGGTGGTCGGCCTGACCGCCGGCATTCTCAGCTTCATCCCCTACGTCGGTTCGCTGACGGGTTTCGGCGTGTCGATGGCGATCGCCATCGGCCATTTCCAGGATCCCTGGTGGGTGCTGCTCACGGCCGCGATCTTCGGCGTGGGGCAGATCCTCGAAGGGAACTTCCTGACGCCCAAGTTGGTCGGCGACCGCGTCGGGCTGCATGCGGTCTGGATCATCTTTGCCTTGCTGGCGGGCGGCGCCCTGTTCGGCTTCGTCGGCTTGCTGCTGGCTGTGCCAGTCGCCTCGGTGATCGGCGTCATGGTGCGCTTCAGCATCGCCCAATATCGCGAGAGCCGGCTGTATCTCGGCCACAGCCCGGCCGTCGTGCCGGTCGATGTCATCGCCGAGGGGTCGATGGTGGCGCCCAGCCATATTCCGCCGGAGCCACCGGCCGACCGCGAACGCTGATCCCGTCGCATGGCGCAGCAACTGCCGCTCGACCTTGCCTATCGTCCGGCGCTCGGCACCGCCGATTTTGTCGTCGCCGATGCCAATCGTGACGCCGTGGCCTGGATCGACCGATGGCCCGATTGGCCGGCGCATGCGCTGGCCATCCACGGGCCGAAGGGCTGCGGCAAGACGCATCTGGCGCATGTCTGGCAGGCGAAGAGCGGCGCCGTCGCGCTGAGCGAACCGCCGGCGGAGGGCGTCACGCCGCCGCAGCGGGTGGTGCTGGATGAGCCCCGCGGCTGGCCGGAAACCGCCTTCCTGCATCTCTACAATTCCGTGCGCGAGGCCGGCGGCCATCTGCTGATCGCCAGCGAGATTCCGCCGGCGCGCTGGGACGTGGCGCTGCCCGACCTTGCCTCGCGCCTTGCCAGCATTCCCGCCGTGGCGCTGTCGGCGCCGGATGACGAGCTGCTGGTCTGGGTGATGGCCAAGCAGTTCAGCGACCGCGGCCTGGAAGTGAACGACGACGTGCTGCGCTATGTGGCGAGCCGCATCGAGCGCTCTTTCGCCGCTGCCGCGGAGATGGTGGACAAGATCGACCGCGCCGCCTTGGCGGAACAGCGCAAGGTGACGCTGGCGCTGGCGCGCAGTTGCCTGGGGAC
>DASZQC010000169.1:0-4832 GCA_035549815.1 Dongiaceae bacterium | reverse complement strand
CGCGGGTTGCGCACCCGGCGTATTGGCATCGGCCTTGGTCAGCGCGGCGGCCAGCGCGTTCAACGCATTCTCCAATCCCTTCAGCTTGTCGGGGGACATGGGTGTTGGAACGGTCTGCGCATTGGCCTTATCGGTCGGATTGCTGAGGGCCGTGTTTGGATCCACCTTCACGCCACTGTCGGCGTCTGCTGCGGCCGCTTGATCGGATCGCAGCTTTGCGAGCTCTGCCTCCAGAATCGTAATGCGCTTCTGCATCTCGAGCTCGAGGGTCTCCTGCTGAAGCTGCGCGAGGCTCTCCTGCCGCCCGGCCTGGGCACCGGCCAACGGATTGAATCCCGCCTGCAATGCCACCGCGATCGCTACTACTGACTGCAGCTCGCGTTTGATGGCCGGCGTGAACTGAGCCGTTTCGCTGTCCTTCAGCACCTGCTTGAGATAGGCGACTTCACGACGCCGATCGTTGATCAGCCGTTCGCGCGTATAGAGTTGCGGCGAACTCAACGCGATGTAGGCCGGCTCCTGCGGCGCATCCTCGTTGACTTCGGAAATCGTGAAGGCGAATGGATCGCTGCAGCCGAGCAAAGCTCCGCAACTGAGGGCGAACAGCCCCCATTTTCCCCGGTTCATGTGATGCCCCCAAAGATCCGCGCCCCGCGCACGGTATGGGAATACTACCCTGTAACTTCAAAGGATATCAAGACGAAGAAATGCAACGGCCGTCTCTTGACTAGCTGGCGATGCCCACTTGGCTCAGCCTGCCGCCGAGCCGCACCGGCTGCACCTTTTTCGCCAAGCCCGTCGCATCGTCGGTGTCGACCAGCACGCCGCACAGCGTGGCCGGACCCTGCGCCGATGACAGGCGCTCGGTCGGCATCTTGCGGGTGAAGCGGGCGATGGGCATGGATTTCTCCATGCCGATGACGGAATCGTAGTCGCCGCACATGCCGGCGTCGGACTGGTAGGCCGTGCCCTTGGGCAGGATCATGTGATCAGCGGTCGGCACATGCGTATGCGTGCCGACGCAGAGCGAAGCGCGGCCGTCGATGATGTGGCCCATCGCCATCTTCTCGCTCGTCGCCTCGCCGTGGAAATCCAGGATCAGCGCGTCGCAATTGCCGCCCAGGCGGTGCGCGTTCAGCAATTGCTCGATCTGCTGGAACGGATCGTCCAGCGGGTCCATGAACAGGCGGCCCATCAGGTTGATCACCGCCACCTTCTTGCCGCGCGCGGCATTGAAGATGCCGGCGCCCTTGCCCGGCGTGCCGGCGGGGAAGTTGTTCGGCCGCAGCAGGCGCGCCTCACCGCCGATATGGGCGACGGTCTCCTTCTGGTCCCAGACATGGTTGCCGGAGGTGATGCAATCGACCCCGGCGGCGAACAGATCGTCACAGATCTTCTTGGTGATGCCGAAACCGCCGGCCGCGTTCTCGCCATTGGCGACCACGAAGTCGATGGCGTGGTCGCGGCGCAAGCCCGGCAAGCGCTCCACTACCACGTCGCGCCCGGACCGTCCGACCAGATCGCCGCAGAACAACAGCCGCATGGTCAGGCCTCCCGCGCTTTGAGGGCTGAGGGCGCCGAAGCGGCAAAGGCTTGTGCGTTCTTCTCGGTCACGATCCAATCCAGCGGCTGGTCATAATGGTCGCGCGGCACGCGAGCGACGTGTTGCGCGGAAAAGGCGACGCCGACCGCGAGCGGTTTTTTGCGGCCGGTCTTGCGCAGCTTCTCCAGCGTCCGGTCATAGAAGCCGCCGCCATAGCCCAGGCGATAGCCCTCGGCATCGAAGGCGAGCAGCGGCACGATCAGGATCTCCGGCGCCAGCTCCGGCGAACTGTGCGGCGGTACCTCCGTCTTGAAGCCGCCGGCGACCAGCGCCAGGCCCGGATGCCAGGACCGGAAGATCAGCGGTTCGCCCTTTCCCACCACCACCGGCAGCCCGATCGGATGGCCGGAGGCATGGAGCTGCGAGAGCAGCGGGACGATGTCGATCTCGTCCCCCATCGGCCAGAAGCCGGAAATGACGGCGCCCGCGGGCAGATGGATCGCCGTCTTGAAATGCTGCATCAGGGCAAGGCCCGCCTGCGGGTGGGCTGCATGGGCCTGCTTGCGGCGCGCGGAAGCCTCGCGCCGGAGGTTGGCCTTCAGCGCCTGGGTCTCCGCATGGTCCATGTAGCTAAGCGTGTCCGAATTCCAGAATGAGGTGGGCGGCGCCAGGTCTCTTTGGCGGTGGCGCCGCTGAAGCAAATAAAGTGGGCGGCGCCACTTGGGCCGGTGGCACGCATGATCCTCTAAGGCCTGCACTCAGCAGGTGGGCGCCATGTGCCAAGACCAGGGTCTTGGTAGGGACAGCTCCCTAGAGGTGACGTATGGCCCCAGGGATACTCGTCCTGTCGCACCCAGCAGCAATCCGCCCGCGCCTATTTAGGCAGCTTCCATCCGGGCGGCAATAGCCTCGATCCGGCCGGCCAGCTTTTCCAGGGTCTTGGCCAAGGTCAGCTCGCGATGCTGCGGATTTTCTTTTGAATTGCCACGGAGTTGGTTCAGTTCCTTCTCACGCTGCTCCAACTCGTCCGCCAGCAACAGGGCGGTCACGGCAAAGACGAAAGTCTCAGGTCCGCCGCCCAGGGACCGGGAAACGCCCTCCAGGCGGGTGCGCAGGCGGGCGGCAAGCTCCTCGACCCGCATCTCTTCGCCGGGGCCACAGGCGATGTCGTAGTTGCGGCCATTCAGCAGGACGGTCACGGTCGGCATGGTTGGCTTCCTTTCCGTCAGGCCGGTTGGGCGACGTCGCCCAGGCGCAGGATCACGTCGTCCAACTGGTCGGCGACGGTGCGCGCCTCGGTCTGCAGCAGTTCATAGGTCTGGCGCAGGATGGAGAGCTCGGCTTCCAGCAGTTCGCGATCCTTGGCCCCGCGCGCGGTGCTTTCGGCGACGGCGGCGTCCAGACGCGCCATGGCGGCATCCAGTCGGTCGATCGCCAGATCCAGGTGGCTCATGCCCCGGCCCCTTCTCGCCTGATTTTGCCCGGCTCGCCCGACGAAAAGCGAGTCGACAGGTGCGACTCTTCAGTCGCGTGTGACGAATTAAAGCCGCGATCACTTAAAAAATCAATGGAAGCCGCCAAATACTTGGATTTGGCCGAACTCGATGGTTACCAAGCCCGGGCGGCTTTCCGCTGTTGACCGAGAACCATCAGGGCGGCATGGTGCGCCGCGATTTCGCGCCAGCCTCAGCTTTAGGACCCGCCGATGGACGCTGCCACCGCAAAAAACCAGGCGCCGAGTGATGTTTCGCTGCGCGACATGGCGAATGCCATCCGCGCCTTGTCGATGGATGCGGTGGAAAAGGCCGCCTCGGGCCATCCCGGCATGCCGATGGGCATGGCCGATGTGGCGACGGTTCTGTTCACCCAGTTCCTGAAGTTCGATCCGCGCCATCCCAACTGGCCCGACCGCGATCGCTTCATCCTGTCAGCCGGTCACGGTTCGATGCTGCTCTACTCGCTGCTGCATCTGACCGGCTATGCCGATATGACCATCGATGAGCTGAAGAATTTCCGCCAACTCGGATCGAAGACCGCTGGCCATCCGGAATATGGTCATGCGCAGGGCATCGAGACGACGACCGGGCCGCTGGGCCAAGGCATCGCGAACTCGGTCGGCTTCGCGCTGGCCGAGCGCATCCTGAATGCGCGCTTCGGCGACGAGCTGGTCAACCACCATACCTATGTCATCGCCGGCGACGGCTGCCTGATGGAAGGCATCAGCCAGGAGGCGATCTCGCTGGCCGGTCACTTGAAGCTCCACAAGCTGATCGTGCTGTGGGACGACAATTCGATCTCCATCGACGGGCCGACCAGCCTCTCGACCTCGGAGAACCAGGTCGCCCGCTTCCAGGCGGCGAACTGGGCGACCCTGCAAGTCGACGGCCACGATGCGGACGCCATCGCCGCGGCGCTCAAGAAGGCGCAGACCCACGACAAGCCGACCATGATCGCCTGCAAGACGACCATCGGCTATGGCGCGCCGACCAAGGCCGGCACCGCCGCCACCCACGGCTCGCCGCTGGGCAAGGACGAAGTGGCCGGCGCGCGGCAGAAGCTCGGCTGGTCCTACCAGCCCTTCGTCGTGCCGGATGCGATCCGCGCCGCCTGGGCGAAGGCAGGCCAGCGCGGCCAGTCCGATTACGCCGCCTGGGCCAAGCGCCACGACGCCAGCGCCAACCGCGCCGAGCACGACCGCGTCATGGCGCACGAACTGCCGGCGAATTTCGCCGCGACGGTGAATGCACTGAAGGATTCCATCGCGGCGCAGGCGCCGAAGATCGCCACGCGGCAATCCTCGCAGAATGTGCTGGAGGCCCTGGTGCCGGTGATGCCGGAGCTGATCGGCGGATCGGCCGATCTGACCGGCTCCAACAACACCAAGGCCAAGACCGCGACGCCGATCAAGGCCGGCGCCTATGGCGGCAACTACATTTATTACGGCATCCGCGAGCACGAGATGGCCGCGGCGATGAACGGCCTGGCGCTGCATGGCGGCGTGATCCCGTTCGGCGGCACGTTTCTCGTCTTCACCGACTACTGCCGCCCGGCGATCCGCCTGTCGGCGCTGATGCATCAGCGCGTCATCTACGTGATGACGCATGATTCCATCGGCCTCGGCGAAGACGGCCCGACCCACCAGCCGGTCGAGCATCTCGCGGCCCTGCGCGCCATTCCCAACCTGATGGTGTTCCGCCCGGCCGACACAATGGAAACGGCGGAATGCTGGGCCCTGGCGCTCAGCACCAAGAACCGGCCGTCGATCCTGGCTCTCACCCGCCAGGCCTTG
>DASZQC010000168.1:0-10789 GCA_035549815.1 Dongiaceae bacterium | reverse complement strand
GAAGCGGATCTCGCTCATCGCAGCTCCGCCGCCGCCTCAAGCCTCTTCGTAATATTTCGCCACGAGCTGGTCGAGCAGGCGCACGCCATAGCCGGTGGCGCCACGCGGCGTGGTCGGCGCATCCTTGTCCGACCAAGCCATGCCGGCGATATCGAGATGCGCCCAGTGCACGCCCTTTTGCACGAAACGCTGCAGGAACTCGGCGGCGGTGATGCTGCCGGCGTTGCGGCTGCCGCTGATGTTCTTCATGTCGGCCGCCGGGCTGTCCATCATCTTGTTGTAGGCGGGCGCCAGCGGCATGCGCCAGAGCAGCTCGCCGGTCGCCTTGCCGCTTTCGGCAAGCTGCGTCGCCAACTCGTCGTCATTGGCATACATGCCGCCATAGATGGTGCCGAGCGCGATCAGGATCGCGCCGGTCAGCGTGGCGAGGTCGATCATCACCTTTGGCTTGAAATTCTCCTGGCAGTACCACATGGCGTCGGCCAGCACGAGGCGGCCTTCCGCGTCGGTGTTCAGCACCTCGATGGTCTGGCCGGACATGGAGGTGACGATGTCGCCCGGGCGCTGCGCCGAGCCCGAAGGCATGTTCTCCACCAGGCCCACGACGCCGATCGCGTTGACCTTGGCCTTGCGCGCGGCCAGCGCCCGCATGGTGCCGATGACGGCGGCGGAACCGGCCATGTCCCACTTCATGTCTTCCATGCCGGCGGCCGGCTTGATCGAGATGCCGCCGGTGTCGAAGGTGACGCCCTTGCCGACGAAGGCGATCGGCTTGTGCTTTGAATCGCTGGCGCCGTTCCACTGCATGACGACGAGCTGGCTATCCCGCACGCTGCCCTGGCCGACGCCGAGCAGCGCGCCCATGCCGAGGCGCTGCATTTCCTTCTCGCCCAGAACTTCCACCTTCACGCCGAAATCGGCGAGCTTGCGCGCTTCCGCCGCCAGGGTTTCGGGATAGATGATGTTGGCCGGCTCCGACACCAGGTCGCGGGTGAAATTGACCGCGTCGGCGGTCTTGTCCAGCGGGTCAAATTCCTTGCGCGCACCATTCACGTCGCCGGTCAGCACGGCGAATCGCTTCAGGCTCGGCTTCTGCTCTGGCCGCTCCTTGGTCTTGTATTTGTCGAACCGGTAGGAACGCAGCCGGGCGCCATAGCCGATATTGGCCGCCAGCTCCGCGTCCGACAACTTCGCGTCGGCGAAGGACTCGACCCACACGGCGGCTTCTTTCTCGCCGGCGCCGTTCAGCGCCGACACCAGCCGGCCGCCCAGCGACTGCGCCGCCAAGGCGTCATATTTCGCCGGCTGGCCGATGCCCGCCAGGATGATGCGCGCCACCTCGACTCCGGCCGGCGCCAGGATGGTCAGGAACTCTTCCGCTCCGCCCTTGAACCGGCTGGCTTCCAGGGCTCGCGCGACGGCGCCCTTGGTCGCCTTGTCCAGTTGGGTGGCCAGCTTGCCCAGCTTGCGCCCGTCGGCGACGAGGGCGACGAGGGTTCCGGCCGAGGGGATTTCGGTCTTGGCGAAAGCGACTTTCATGAATGACCTCTTGGGACGGGATGCACCGGTCTTCACCGGGCGATCTTTGGATTTGGCTCGTGGGCCGGGTGCGGCTCAGGCAGCGACTCTTCGCAGGCTTTTCATAGCCTGTCCAGGGCTCCCCTCCAGCTCAGCTAAAGCCATGAAAAATGTAGACGATTGCCGACAACATGCTACCTTAGCCCGGCCTTTCCGGAAGCCCCAGGCGGGTGGGCGCCGGAGGGTGGAGGACCCGAACCAAAGGGTCCCGAGAACAGGGTTCAGGGCGTGAATCGGGCGAAGACACGGCAGGCTTGCCGTCGGACTGGCCCCGACGAACGGACGTTTGGGGGAGTGACCGTTTCATCGTGGCGGCAGAACGACGCAAATTCGCGAGATTCGTTCGGGCTGGGCTGGTGCTCGCGGCGTGTGCCGGCGCCGCCGTCGCGCAACCCTTTGCCGCCCTGCCCGTTTTTGCTCAAGAGACCGTTTTCCCGCCGGCGCCGGGCATGGAACCCTTCACGCCGGTTCCGGCCAAGCCCGGCACCCTGGGCGCCACGCCGAGCGAAGATATCAACGTGATCGCCGACGAGTTCGGCCATGATGAGGATCTCGGCATCTTCGTCGCCCGCGGCAACGTGGAAATCCTGAGCGACGGCAAGATCGTCAAGGCCGACGTCGTCACCTACAACGAGCGCACCAAGCGCATCACTGCCGCCGGCAACGTGGTGATCCTGGAGCCGGACGGCGACACGCAGTTCGCCACCTATGCCGACGTCACCGACGACGTGAAGGAAGGCACGCTGCAGAATTTCCGCATGCTGCTGAAGGACAATGCGCGGCTGGCCGCCAACCGGGCCGACCGCATCGAGCAGAACACCAAGGAGATCCTGCATAAGGGCGTCTATACGCCCTGCGCCCCCTGCGCCAAAGATCCTTCGCGCGCGCCCTTGTGGCAGGTGAAGGCGTATGAGGCTGTGCGCGACAAGGTGGCCAAGACCGTCACCTATCACGATGCCTGGCTGGAAATGTTCGGCGTACCGGTGCTCTACACACCCTGGTTCCGGCACCCCGACTTCGGGGTCGACCGGCAGACCGGCTTCCTGTCGCCCTCGGCACATTTCTCGAGCGAATCCGGCCTGCAGATCAGCACCCCCTATTACGTCGTGCTGGGCCCGGACAAGGACGTCACCTTCACGCCAATTCTCCGCTTCGGCGGAGAATTGCAGGAAGGCCCGGGCGCCGTCGGCGTGCTTGAATACCGCCAGCGCGTGCGCAACGGAAAATTCCGCATCGAAGGATCCGGTACCGTGGAAGACCGCATGTCGCAGGAGCTGAACGACAGCGAGCGTCACGAGTTGCATGACGAGTTCCGCGGCCATGTCGAGGGAGACGGTCTGTTCGACCTCAGCGACGATTGGCGGGCCGGCTTCGACTTCAAGACGACGACCGACAAGAGATATCTGAAGCGCTGGCATCTCGGCTCGCGCGACATCCTGACCGACACGGCCTGGGTCGAGGGGTTCTTCGGGCGTTCCTATGCGGAAGCGCAGGGCTATGCGTTCCAGACCACGAAGTTGAGCCAGGACCAGGAGCAACTCCCGATCATCGCGCCGATGCTCGATTATCGCTTCATCAGCGAGCCGGGTGTCGCCGGCGCCTATTGGGGCCTCGACACCAATTTCATGAATCTGCGCCGCATCGACGGGCGCGAGGTGGTGCGCATCGCCGCCGAGCCGTACTGGACGCTGCCCTACACCTCGTCGTTCGGCGACATCTATCGCCTGACGTTCTCGATGCCGACCACCATTCACACGGTCCATGACGTCGACCCGAACAGCGACGCCATCGACCCGACGGGCGACGATTTCGACGGCACCGAGGTGCGTGCCGTGCCGAAGATGACCTTCGACTGGCGCTACCCTTTCGTCAACGCCACGCCGACCTTCACGCAGGTGTTCGAGCCGATGTTCCAGCTGGTCGCGGCGCCCGACAGCGGCAACACGACCAAGGTGCCGAACGAGGACAGCCGCACTTTCGAGTTGGACGACACCAACGTCTTCCTGTCCGACCGTTTCGCCGGCTGGGACCGCGCCGATACCGGCTCGCGCGTCACCTACGGCGCACAATGGTCCGGCTATCTGCCGTTGAACGGCTACGTCAACGCCTTCCTGGGGCAGAGCTTCCAGTTCGACCACGACGACAATGACGAATCGCGCGAAAGCGCCGGCATCACGGACGATTTGACGGATCTGGTCGGCCGGCTTGCCGTGCGGCCGGGCAATGGTGTCAATCTCAGCTACAGATTCCGCTTCGACGTCGACGAGGCCGCCTTCCAGCGCCACGAAGCGCGCGCCAGCTATGCCAACGAGCATTTTGTCCTGGCCGCTTCATACGCCTTCATCAATTCGGAAGGCACCGAGTTCCTGGATCGCGAACAGGCGAGCGTCTATGCCGGCGTCAATTTGTCGGACTACTGGTCCATCAATGCCAGTTCGTCCTATGATCTTGAGGAAAATGAATTATTGTCGATCGGTGGCGGGTTCCATTACCTGGACGAGTGCTTCGAATTGACGTTTACAAGCACCTACACGCCCGCCGGCGACACGGAGGAGACCGAGGGAGATTTCTCGTTCTTCTTTGCCGTCAACTTCAAGAACCTTGGCGGCATCGACGTACCGCTCTAGACGTCGAGACGGATATGCGGATATCACGAACCACCATGATGACCTTGTTCCGGCATGTTTTCCTGTGCGTCGCAATCCTCGCGGTGGTCACCGGGGCTGCGCCGAGCGGCCCGGCAGGCCCGGCCGCGGCGCAGGATTCCATGCGCATCGCCGCCGTGGTGAACGAAGACGTCATCAGCGAGCTCGACATCTATATGCGCTTGCGCATGGCGATGCTGACCGCGCATCTGGAGGATACGCCGGAGACGCGCGACCGGCTCGTGCCGCAGGTGCTGCGCAACCTGATCGACGACCGGCTGAAGCTGCAGGAAGCCAAGCGCCAGAACATCACGGTCAATCCGGCCGACGTCGAACGGCGCATCGACGCGATCAGCGAACGCAACAACATGTCGCGCGATGAGCTGACGGAGTTCCTGCGCGGCAACGGTATCCTCGTGGAAGCGCTGGCCGACCAGATCAACGCCGAGCTGAGCTGGGCGCGGTTGGTCCAGCGCACGCTGCGGCCGCGCATCACCATCACCGACCAGGAGATCAACGACGAGGCCAAGCGCATCCGCGCGACAGCAGGCGAGACCGAATACAAGCTGTACCAGATCTTCCTGGCCGTCGATGCGCCGGACCAGGAAGCCTCGACCCGGGATTCCGGCGAACGGCTGCTGGAACAACTGAATGAAGGCGCCGATTTCGAATCGCTGGCCGAGGAATTCTCGCAAGACGAAGGCGCGATGAAGGGCGGCGACTGGGGCTGGATGCGGCTGGACCAGATGGAGCCGGCCGTGGCGCAGGAGGTTCAGGCCGTTCCCACCGGCACGATCATCGGGCCGGTGCGCGGCACGGGCGGCTATTACATCGCCTTTGCCAAGGAAACCCGCATCTCCAGCATCGCCGACACCGGCGACGGCACGGTCAATGTGAAGATGCTGCTCTGGCCGCTGGCCGCGAATGCCGCGGAAAGCGAGGTCAACCGCGCGATCTCCCAGGCCCGAACCATGTCCGGCAAGATCGACAATTGCGCACAGATGCCGCAGGTCGCCCACGAAGCGTCGCCCGGAATCTATCGGGAGCTCGGCAACGTCCTCGTCAGCCAGCTTCCGTCCCAGGCGCGCAATCTGGCGATCAACCAGCCGATCGACGTTCCGGCCGATCCGGTCCGCACGAGCCAAGGCGTCGCCCTCTACATGATCTGCGGCCGGCAGGCGGGCGACGAGGCCGGACTGTCGCGCACCTCGATCGCCGACCGCCTGGGCCAGCAGCGGCTGGAGACCCTGGCGCGCGGCTATCTGAGCGACCTGCGGCGGGCGGCGGTGATCGATATCCGCCTATGAACCGGCGGCCATGAACGCTGTCCCATGACTGCCGTTGACGGCCTGCCGCCGCTGCGCGATGTCATCGCGAAATACGATCTCGCCGCGCGGCGCTCACTGGGCCAGAATTTCCTGTTCGACCTGAATTTGACCGGCAAGATCGCGCGCGCCGCGGGCGATCTTGACGAAGGTACGGTGATCGAGATCGGCCCCGGACCGGGCGGCCTGACGCGCGCCTTGCTGGCCCACGGCGCCAGGCAGGTCATCGCCATTGAGCGAGATCCGCGCTGCCTTGGCGCGCTGGCGGAAATCTTCGCCGCTTATCCTGGACGATTGACGGTTGTCGAAGGCGACGCCCTGCAGGTCGATTGCGCCAAGCTGGGACAGGCCCCGCGCCGCATCGTCGCCAACCTGCCCTACAACATCGCGACGCCGCTGATCATCAAATGGCTGCAGGCCGGGCCGGCCTTCAAGAGCATCACCGTGATGGTGCAGCGCGAGGTCGCCGACCGCCTCGCCGCCAGGCCGCGCACGAAGGATTACGGGCGTTTAGCCGTGCTGGCGCAGTTCCTGTCGCGGCCGAAGCGCCTGTTCGACGTGCCGCCGCGCGCCTTCATCCCGCCGCCGAAAGTGACCTCCAGCGTCATCGAGCTGATCCCGCTGCCGGAACCGGCGGCCGCGGCACGGCTCGAGGATCTGGAGCGCATCACCCAGGCCGCCTTCGGCCAGCGCCGCAAGATGCTGCGCCAGTCGCTGCGCAGTCTCGGCCTTGAAGTGGAGCCGGTGCTGGCGGCGGCGGAGATCGAACCGACCGCGCGGGCGGAAGAGCTGAGCGTCGCGCAGTTCGCCGCACTGGCGCGCGCGTTTCGCGCGCGGAGAGAGCCGCAGGCTTAGAGGCGCCCTCTCAGCCGTCATGATCGCGCTTGGTCCGACCATGACGTAGGAGTAGTGGGAGCAAGTGACGCTCACTACTGCCCTTCGCGCAGGCCCTTCACGAATGCGGCGAGGCCGATCTGCCGTTGGCGCTTCAGGCGCTCCGACGTGAGGATGGCGCGCACGCGCGTGACGCTCGCATCCAAATCCTCGTTGACGATGATGTAGTCGTATTCCGCCCAGTGGCTCATTTCGTCCGAGGCTTTGGCCATGCGCTTGGCGACCACTTCGGCGCTGTCCTGAGCACGAGTTTTCAGACGTTGCTCCAGCGCGCGCATGGACGGCGGCAGAATGAAGACGGACACGAGATCCTCGCGCGCCGACTGCCCGAGTTGCTGCGTGCCCTGCCAGTCGATGTCGAACAACACGTCGCGGCCGTTGGCCAGCGAGCGCTCCACCGGCTTGCGCGGCGTGCCGTAATAGTGATCGAAGACCTTTGCGTATTCCAGGAACTCGCCGCGATTGACCATCAGGTCGAAATCGGTGCGATCGACGAAATGGTAATCGACGCCGTCGCGCTCGCCCGGCCGCATCGGCCGCGTGGTGGCGGAGATCGACAAAGCCAGGCCCGGCTCCAGCGCCATCAGCCGGCGCGAGATCGTGGTCTTCCCCGCGCCCGACGGCGAGGACAGGACCAGCATCAGCCCGCGCCGCCGGATATCGACAAATCCCGATGGCCGCGCCGCCTCCAAAGCCATGATCCCCCGTGACCCGCGCCTATTCGATGTTCTGCGCCTGCTCGCGCAATTGTTCGATGGAGGCCTTAAGCTCGATGCCGAGGTTGGTCAAGGCCAGATCATCGGCCTTGGAACAGAGGGTATTGGCCTCGCGGTTGAACTCCTGGCACAGGAAATCGAGTCGCCGGCCGATGGCTCCACCCTGGTCCAGCAGGCCGCGCGCCGCCGCCACGTGGGCGCCCAACCGGTCGAGTTCTTCCCGCACGTCGGCCTTCGCCGCCAGCAGCGCCACTTCCTGCGCCAAGCGTTCCTCCGGCAGCGTTACCGTGGGCGGCAACAGTTCGGCTAACTGCTTGGCAAGTTTGGCACGCACGGCCGCCGGCTGCGCCGCCGCCGCGCCGGCCGCCGCCTTGGACAGGCGCTCGATCTCGCTCAGATGCTGGCGCGTGATGGAATCGAGCTTGCCGCCCTCTTCCAGGCGCGAGCGCTGCAGGTCGCCGAGCGCCGCGGTGAAATCGGCCTGCATCGCCTTCACGCGCTGTTCCTGAATCTCGGGCGCTACCATCTGCTCTTCGATCTCCAGCACGCCGCGCAGGCCGATCAGCCCGTCGAGCCGCGGCGGTGCCGCGTCGATCTTGCCCTTCAACCCGTCGAGCAGCGCGCCAAGCTGCGCCAGCGCCGCCTCGTTCACCTTGAAGGTTGGAGTCGCCTGTTTGTCATCGACGATCAGATTGACCGACAGGCTGCCGCGCTTCAGCCGCTCGGCGCTGGCCGTGCGCACGAACCCATCCAGCGCATCGAACCCCGGCGGCAGCTTGCAGCGCACATCCAGGTTGCGGCCGTTGACGCATTTCAGCTCCCAGGCCCAGAGCAAATCGCCGCTGGAACCCTGGCGCCGCGCGAATCCGGTCATGCTGGCAATGGTCACGCAACTCCCCCGCGTTTGGTGTTCGCATCATCGATCCCCCGATCGCGCGGCATCTTCCGGCATGGATCGACATCTGGCAAGCTTGCGCCGTGCAACCCGTCCGACTCCCCGCCGACCCAGCCCATGTCCTGATCACCGGCGCCAGCTCCGGCATCGGTACGGCGCTGGCGCTGGCCTATGCTGGGCCGGGTGTGTTGCTGTCGCTGGCCGGTCGCGACGAAGCGCGGCTGAACGAGGTCGCCGATGCCGCGCGATCGCGAGGCGCCGAGATCGACGCCGCCGTGCTGGACGTGCGCGACCGGGACGCGATGGCGGCCTGGGTCATTGCCGTTGACCAGCGACGGCCCATCGATCTGGTGATCGCCAATGCCGGGATTTCCGGCGGCACCCATGGTGGGCCGGAAAGCGCCGAGCAGACGCGCGCCGTCTTCGCGGTCAACCTGGACGGCGTGCTGAACACGGTGCTGCCGCTCGTCCCGCGCATGATCGCGCGCAAAGCGGGACAGATCGCGCTCATCTCCTCCCTTGCCGGTCATCGCGGTTTCCCGAGCGCGCCGGCCTATTGCGGCAGCAAGGCGGCGGTGAAGGTGTGGGGCGAATCGCTGCGCGGCGAGCTCGCCACCCACGGCGTGAAGGTGAACGTGGTCATGCCCGGCTTCATCAAGAGCCCGATGACCGACGTGAACGACTTCCCCATGCCGTTCCTGATGTCGGCGGAGCGCGCGGCGGAGATCATCCGCAAAGGTCTGGCCAAGGATCGCGCCCGCATCGCTTTTCCTTGGCCGATGGCGGTGATGGCCTGGTTCGTCGCCAGCCTGTCGCCGGCGATCCTGGACCCGCTGCTGCGCCGGTTGCCGAAGAAGAATTAGCAGCTACGTCTACTCGCTCTGCTGCGACTTCTGGATCTTGCGCCACTTGGCGACGTTCTTGTTGTGCTGCGCCAGGGTCTCGGCAAAGGCATGGCCGCCGGTGCCGTCGGCCACGAAATATAGCTCTTTGTGCGTATCCGGGTGCAGCACGGCCTTCAGCGCGGCGAGGCCGGGATTGGCGATCGGTCCCGGCGGCAGCCCCTTGCTGACGTAGGTGTTGTAGGGGCTGTCGATCTTGAGGTCGTCATAGGTCAGGCCGCGCCCCAGCTTCAGCTTGCCGAGGGTGACGGCGAAGATCACGGTCGGGTCGGATTGCAGCGGCATGCCGATCCTGAGGCGGTTGTAGAACACGCCGGCGACCCGCGCCCGCTCGCCATTGACCGAGGTTTCCTTTTCCACGATCGAGGCCAGGGTGACCGCCTCTTCCGGACTCTTCAGCGGCACATCCTTGTTGCGCGCCGCCCATTCTTCCGCGATCGCCTGGGTCATTGCCGCTTCCATGCGGGCCACGACCTCCACGCGGCTCTCGCCGCGCAGATATTGATAGGTCTCCGGCAGCAGCGTGCCCTCCGCCGGCTTGTCGGGCGGCAGCGGCCCATCGAGTAACGGCGCGGAGGCCACCAGCTCCAGCACTTCGCGGACGGTCAGGCCCTCGGGGATGGTGAGCCGGTGGGTGATCGACTTGCCGGCGATCATGATGCCCATGGCGGCGCTGGGCGATGTCGCCTTGGGGAACACATATTCGCCGGCCAGCAGCGGCTTCTGCTTGGAGAACAGGCGCACGCCCAGCTTGAAGATGGCGGGGCTCTCGATCACGCCCTCTTGCTGCAGCAGTGCGGCGATCTCGGAGACGCCGGTGCCCTTGGGGATGACGATGATCTTGTCCTCCGGCGAAGGTCCGGGGCCGGTGAAGCTGGCGAACAGGTAGTAGGCCACGGCGGCGGACGCGATCGCGCCAACCGCGATGAAGGTCAGGACAATGCTCAGGAGCCGGCGCATGGCCATCCGCTCCCGATCGTCACGCTATTGCGCGGGCGTGAAGATCAGGCTGGCGTTGGTGCCGCCGAAGCCGAAGGAATTCGACAGCGCCGCGCGGATCTTGCGCGGCTTGGCCTGCTTCGGCGCCAGGTCGATGTCGCAGCCCTCGGACGGATTCTCGAGGTTGAGGGTCGGCGGCGCCACCTGGTCGCGCATGGCGAGGATGGAGAAGATCGCCTCCACCGCGCCCGCGGCGCCCAGCAGATGGCCGGTCGCCGACTTGGTCGACGACATGGTCAGTTTGTAGGCGTGCTGGCCGAACAGGCGCTTCACCGCGCCCAGCTCGATCTCGTCGCCCAACGGTGTCGAGGTGCCGTGCGCGTTGATGTAGTCGATATCGTCCAGGTTCATCTCGGCGCGCTTCAGCGCCATCTGCATGCAGCGATAACCGCCATCGCCATTCTCAGACGGGGCGGTGATGTGATAGGCGTCGCCGGACAGGCCATAGCCCCTCAGCTCGGCATAGATTTTGGCGCCGCGCGCCTTGGCATGCTCCAGCTCTTCCAGGACCACGACGCCGGAACCTTCGCCCATGACGAAACCGTCGCGGTCCTTGTCCCAGGGACGCGAGCCCGCGGTCGGGTTGTCGTTGAAGCCGGTCGACAGCGCGCGCGAGGCACAGAAGCCGGCGATGCCCAGGCGGCTGATGGTCGATTCCGTGCCGCCGGCCACCATCACGTCGGCGTCGCCCAACTGGATCAGGCGGCCGGCATCGCCGATCGCATGGCTGCCGGTGGCGCAGGCGGTGACCACCGAGTGGTTGGGCCCGCGGAAGCCGTATTTGATCGAGACGTGCCCGGATGCGAGGTTGATCAGGCAGGACGGGATGAAGAAC
>DASZQC010000167.1:0-15926 GCA_035549815.1 Dongiaceae bacterium | reverse complement strand
GCTGTGTTGACCGCGGCCGTTATCGGCTGGGGTTGGCGAACTATATTGCGCACAATCTAATTTTGCGCAATACAATTTGCGCATAACGGCCTTACGCGAATTGCATTGGGCGCAAATCAATTTTATACAATCTAATGTGCGGAAGCCGTCTGAGGCCCCGATATCGAAGTCAGACCCACAGGTTGGATCATGGCCAAGCGCGCCGAAACACCGATGCCCGAACTGGACGATTTCCTGTGCTTCGCCGTCTATTCCCTGGGCCACGCCTTCAACAAGATCTATCAGCCGCTGCTGAAGCGCCTCGACCTGACCTACCCGCAATATGTGACGATGGTAGTGCTGTGGGAACAGGACGACGTCACGGTCAGCCGGTTGGGAGAGCGGCTGCATCTCGATTCCGGCACCCTGACCCCGCTGCTGAAGCGGCTGGAGGCAGCCGGCCTGATCACCCGCGCACGCGACAAGGAGGATGAGCGGCAGGTGCGCATCCGCCTGACCAAGGCGGGCATCGCGCTGAAGGAAAAGGCCAAGGCCGTGCCGGAAGGCGTGCTTTGCGCGACCGGCTGGACCGTCGCCGATCTCAGCCGCTTGACCGGCGACCTGCGCCGGCTGCGGGACGATATGAAGGAACTGGCCGCCTGAATGACGGGCGCGACCCGAAAAAATGCCGGCGACGCACGGTCGCCGGCATTCAGGAAACTTTGGCCGGCGGCTTGCGCCGCCGGCCGCAACACGTCAAGCCCGGCCAACCCAGGAGATCAGGAGCCTTGGCCGCCGCACTTGCCGGTGTTCGAGATCCCAGCCTCCCTATAGCGTTTGAACCTCGAGTTCGTTTCCTACTCAGCAGGAAGCGTGCCAGGAGCGGCGGCGCGTTAAATCGCCTGTACCGTTACATTTTTTGGAGCGGGCTGCGAAACGGGCCGGTCGCCTGCACAGCGATTGGGCAAGGCCCTGCCAAAGCATTTGGCAGCGTCTCAGGCGCCCCCGCGTCGCCGAATGACACTCGGCCGGCGTAAAATCCGATCCGGATCGGGCATGTTCGGATCGTAATTGCGGTAATAGGCGGCGGCCGCATCCACCCGTGGCGCGAAATCCCAGGCCGCGACCCGGCCGGTCACCAGCGCCTGATGCACCAGGCGGCGGCGGCGCTGGCTGGCGATCACGTCTGCGCGCAAGCCCACCAGATCCCAGCGCGCCTCGACCTCTGCCGCCAGGGCTTCGACGAGTTTCCGCGCCGTCGGCTCTTCCGCCAGGTTGCGCAGCTCGCCGGCATCGGCCTCCAGGTCATAGAGCTCCGGCTTCAGGTGCCGGCTGTGCAGGAACTTGTGGCGGCCGCGGCGGATCATCGCCACCGGCGCGTCATAGCCTTCGCCGCAATATTCGCCGACCAGATCGCCTCTTGGCGCAACACCGCGCGCGAGGGTGGGCCACAGGGAAACGCCGTCCAGCCCGTCATGCCTAACCGCGGACCCCACGAGATCGAGAAAGGTCGGCAGCAGATCGAGATGCGACACCGGTTGGCGCACGCGCTGCCGCTTGATGCCGGGACCGGCGACGATCAGCGGCACGCGGATGGCGCGGTCATGGAAGGTCATCTTGTACCAAAGGCCGCGTTCGCCCAGCATGTCGCCATGGTCGGAGGTCACGACGATGATGGTCTCGTCGGCGGCGCCGGCGACCTCCAGCGCCTGCGTCAGGCGGCCCAGCAGATCGTCGCAATAGGAGATCATGGCATAATAGGCGCGGCGCGCATCGCGGATCTGCCGGGCCGAGAGCGGAATCTCGTCGCGATCATAGAGCCGGTACATGCGCTCTTCGATCTGGGTGCGTCGGCCCGCCTTGCGCTTCGGCTCCGCCGGCATGTCGATCTCGTCGGCACTGTAGAGATCCCAGAATTTGCGCAGACCCTGATACGGATCATGCGGCTGCATGACCGAGACCGTGAGCATGAAGGGCCGCTCACCCTTTTCGCCAACGACCCGCTGCAGCCAGTCGACCGCGCGGTCGCAGGCATCCTCGTCATATTGCAGCGACAGGGAATAGTCGCACGGCCCCGCTTCCGCGACCGACTGAAGCGTGTGATACCAGCTCTGTATCGCCTCCGGATGCTCCCAATCCGGCACCCAGCCGAAATCCGAGGGCGACAGATCGGTGGTCAGCCGCTCTTCGTAGCCGTGCAATTGATCCGCGCCGGTGAAATCCATCTTGCCGCTGAGGCAGGTGCGATAGCCGGCGCTGCGCAGGTGGTGCAGGAAGGTCGGGATCTCCGCCGGCAGCTCCGCCGCATTGTCATAGGCGCCGAAGCGCGAGGGCAGCATGCCGGTCAGCATGCCGAAACGCGAGGGCGAGCAGAGCGGCGCCGTGCAATAGGCATTCTCGAACAACGTGCCGCGCCGCGCCAGCCGCGCGAGATTCGGCGCCTTCGCCACCGGATGCCCATAGGACGGCAGCGACAGAGCCGCCATCTGGTCGAACATCACAAAAAGGATATTGGGAAGTTTGCGCCCCCGCGCCATCTGGCTCGCCGTTGCCTAGCCCATCACCTGGCACGCCACCGGGGCGGCGCTGGCATCAACGCCGTTGGACCATTGCGCCTCCGTGCCCGCGCCGGTCAGGACCTTTGGCGCCTTTTCAAAGCGGAAGCCGGTGGGGACCGGCGATCTGGCAAGGGTGGCGGCGATGGCGCCGTTCTCGGAGACGGTGGCGCTGCCGCCGTTCCAGTCGAAGATGACGGCCAGCACCGTGCCATCCTCGCACTCGTAATCCAGGCGTTGCACGGCGGCGTTGGCATCGCGGTGGAAGCGCAAGGTGCGGCCGTCCGCCGTCGTCACCACCAGCAGGCCGCCAGGCTGGATGTTGTCGGCCTGCACCTCGTAGCTGGCCGCGCTGCCGAGCGTGCCGAGGAAAGTCTGCTCCTGCGCCGCCGCCTCCGCGGCGCAGGTTTCGTGGCCGACATCCAGCGCCGTGACTTGCAGGGCGCCGGCTTCCGTCTTGAAGCGGCCGGTATAGGTGTTGCAGCCGGTGCGGCCGACCAGGCGGCCATCACCATACATCGACAGGGTCACGCGCGTGTCCGGCACCAAGGGCTGACCGGCGATCTGATCAGCGATCCAGAGCTGGCCGAGCAAGAGCCCGCGCTGGTCCGGCTTGCTCTCGCCGGTCATGCTTTGCAGGGTCGAACAACCGGCGAGCAGCAGGAACGCCGGGACAAGCAACCGGCCTCCGATGGCACGAAGCGACGCAGCACGCGACAGCATGAAAGTTCCCCCGAATGTCGTCCGTGAATGACGACTGAGCTACCAGAAATCGCGGCTGCGTCGATAGGGGAACGAAAGCGGAAATGTGAACCCGGTCACAACTTCCGCCCGGCGCGGCCGCCTTAGTTTGACGGAAACCCGTACAGCTCCGCCGGATTGTCGGCCAGGATGCGGCGGCGCACGGATTCGTCGGGCGCCCAATCCAGCAAAAGGTCGAGCAGCGCCGCATCGTCGGGATAGCCGACCTTTTCCGCCAGGGCATGCGGCCAGTTGCTGCCCCAGATCACCCGCTCCGGCGCCGCCTTGATCAGGATGCGCATCAGCTTGCCGACATCTTCGAAGGCGGGCGCGCCGGACTTGGAGAACTCGTACTGGCCGGCGATCTTCACCCAGCAGCGGCCGGTCTCCACCAGGCGCAGCATGCACTTGAACGCATCGGACTCCGCCGTCACCGGCTCCAGGAATTTGCCGCAATGATCGATGACGTAGTTGAGCGGCAGGCGCCGCAATTGCGCCTCATGGTCCGGCAATTGGCGGCCGTCCAATTGCACGATGGCGCTCCAGCCGAACGGCTTCACCCGCGCCGCCATCTCGTCCATCTGCGCGAAAGTGAGCGTGCCGCCATGGAGGTTCATGAAGCGGATGCCGCGTGCCCCGTTCCTGGTGAAATCCTCCAGCGCCGCGTCGCTGATTCCCGGCTTCACCACGACGACCGCGCGGGCCGCGTCGCCCAGCGTTTTCACCCCCGCCATGGTCAGGCGGTTGTCGTCGCCATAGGCGTTCGGCTGCACCACGATGGCGCGCTCCAGGCCGAGCCATTGCTGCACCTGCCGGTAATCGGAGAGCGAGGCATCCGGCGGATTGAGCGTGCCGGGCAGCGCCGGATAGGCCCGGCTGTAGAAATGCATGTGCGTGTCGCACGCCCCGCGCGGCGCCTCCAGCTTCGGCGGTGCTCCGGTGAGCTTGCGAATAAGGGGCGGCTTGTCGTTCATGGATCAACCCACGCGAAATTTCTCGAGCGCCACCGGGTCGGGTTCGAAACCCAGGCCTGGCCCGTTCGGAATCTGCACCATGCCCTTCACCGGCACCGGGCTGTCGATGCCGACCCAGCTCTTCGGCGCGATATAGAGAAATTCCAGCATCGGAATCTCCGGCAGCGCGGCGGCGAGTTGCAAGCTGGCCCACCAGCCGGGGCCGGAATAGGGGCAATGCGGCATCAGCACCTTGCCGCCGGCCTTTGTCTCCTCCGCCACCTTCAGGAACTCGAGGATGCCGCCGACCTTGGTGACGCTGGGCTGGATGAATCTGATCGCCGGGATCAGATGCTTGAACTGGAAGGCGGTGCAGCAATTCTCCCCCGCCGCCATGGCGACGCCGAAGCGCCGCTCCAGGTCGCCCAATGTCTCGAAATCCTCCGGTGGCCAGATCGGCTCCTCCACCCAATAGAGGTCCAGCGCCTGCATGCGCGGCAGCATCTCCTCGGTCTGGGCCAGGCTCCAGTTGCAATTCACGTCGGTGGTCAGGCGCAGGTCCTTGCCGCCGGCATCGCGCGCCGCCTTGATCGGACCGTAGGCGATCTCGTGCAGCTTCACGTCGGTATAGCCGGCGCGCACCGCATGCTCGGCGACGCGCGCCACCGGGGCTTCCTCGCCATAGCGCACCAGGCTGGCATAGCCGGCGACAGCGTCGCGCTTGCGCCCGCCCAGCAATTCGGCCAGCGACACGCTCTCGCGCTTCGCGGCAATGTCCCACAAGGCCATCTCAATTCCCGACCAGGCGAAGATGGTGATGCCGTAGCGCCCCTGGATGTGGAGCTGGCGCTGCATCTCGCGGCCGAGCGCGGCGAGGTCGTCGGTGGATTGGCCGATCAGGCGCGGCCGGAACATGTCCAGCACCGCGGCGCGCACCGAGGAGGTGCAGGCATAGGCGAAAGCTTCGCCCCAGCCGATGATGCCGTCATCGCTCATCACCTTCACCAGCAGCGTGTCGCGCTGCACCCAGCCGCGCGGCTTGGTACGCGGCCCGTCATAGAAATCGCCGAACGGGATGTCGAGGGTGATGGTGTCGATGGCGGCGATCTTTGGCATGAGGCAGGTTATCTCAATATCTCATTCGTCATGGTCGGGCTTGGCCCGACCATCCACGAGTTTCGTTGGGCAAGACGGCGCTGTCGCGGGCAAATTCGTGGATGCCCCATTGATCCGACGAGGGGTCGATCCCTGGTATGAAGAGTACGGTTTATGGAGCACCGCACTACGTTCGCTTCCGGACATCGCCCAACCCACCTTCGAACTCCTGCGAACAGAAGGGCCCGCCCTGGAAATGATCGCCGATCGGGTCCGGCGGCAGCTTGGCTTGTCCGTCCAGCGCCGCCTGCAACTGCGTCTCCGAATCACCGGTCGGCTTGTAGCCATAGCGATAGGCGGTCGAATTGTCCCACCAGCCGCGCGTGTTGTCCGAGGCGCCATAGAATATCTCGTAGCGCAGATCGCGATGCTCCAGCCCGATGCGCAGCAACTGCACCATGTCGTCGGGCTTGAGCCAGATCGACAGGCGGCGCACATCCAGCGGCGTATCGCCGAAATTGCCGATGCGCAGGCACAGCACGCGCAGGTCGTATTTGTAGGCATAGAGCGCGCCGATCGCCTCGCCGCAGGCCTTGCTGACGCCGTAGCGCGTGTCGGGCAAGGCGGTGACGTTCGTATCGAGGCGCTGGGTGCGCGGGTAGAAGCCGACCACATGGTTGCTGGAGGCGAAGACAATGCGCTTCACACCCTTGCGCCGCGCCGCCTCGAAGATGTTGTAGGTGCCGGCGATGTTGGCGCTGAGGATCGTGTCCCACGGCCCTTCGATCGAATAGGCGCCGAAATGGATGATGCCTTCCATCCCGTCGACCGCGCGCTCGACCGCCGCCAGATCGGCCAAGTCGGCGGCGACGAACTCCTCGTCGGCGCGCAGATCGGCCGGCGCCTTCAGGTCGGACAGGCGCAGCTGCGGATAGTGCGCCGGCAGCATCTGGCGCAGGCGCGTGCCGACGCCGCCGCTGGCCCCCGTCAACAGGACGCGCTTCATCGTCCGTCTCCCTTGCTTATTGCGGACCGAGCGTGTCGATCAGCACTTTGAGCGCGGCGCGCTCTTCCGCGTTGCAATCCATCAGCGGCGTGCGCACCGGGCCGGCCGAACGCCCGACCAGGTCGGCGCCGGCCTTGATGATGCTGACCGCATAGCCCGGCCTTTTGTTGCGGATCGCAGCATAGGGCATGAAGAATTGGTCCAGCAAACGGTTGCAGGTCGCATGATCGTCGGCGGCAATCGCGCGATAGAAATCCATCGCCGTCTTCGGAATGAAATTGAACACCGCCGACGAATAGACCGGCACGCCCATCGCCTTGTAGGGGGCGGCAAAGAATTCCGCCGTCGGCAATCCGCCCAGATAGGCGAAGCGGTCGCCCATGCGCCGGCGCACCGACACCATCAGCTCCAGATCGCCGATTCCGTCCTTGAAGCCGATCAAATTCGGGCATTGCGCGGCGAGCTTCTCCAGCGCGTCCGGTCCCAGGCGACAAACGTTGCGGTTATAGACAATGATTCCGATCTTCACCGCCTGGCACACGGCCGCGACATGGCGCGAGATGCCCTCCGCATCCGCCTCCACCAGATAATGCGGCAGCACCAGCAGGCCGGCGGCGCCAGCTTTCTCGGCTTCCTTGGCATAGGCAATCGCCTGGCGCGTGCCGAAGCCCACGCCGGCGATGATCGGCACCTTGCTCTTGCAGGTCTCCACCGCCGTGCGGATCACGCTCGGATATTCGTCCGGAGCCAAAGAGAACAACTCGCCGGTGCCGCCGGCGGCGAACAAAGCCGTCGCGCCATACGGCATCAGCCATTCCAGCCGCGCGCGATAGCCGGCAGGGTTGAACTCTCCCGCCGCGTCGAAATCGGTCACCGGGAAAGACAGCAGGCCGTTGCCGAGGATGGATTTGAGCTCTTCGGGACGCATCACGCTTCCTCTGTGGGATCGAATCGGGGCGCCTAGTCCGCGCCGCCTTCCATGGCGAGGCGCAGGCGCTCGCGCGAATTGCTGAGATGCAGGCGCATGGCGGAGCGTGCCGAGTCCGAATCCTGGCGCTTGATCGCCTGGTAGATGTCCTCGTGCTCGCGATTGACCCGGCGCAGATATTCGGCACGGTCGGCGGCGAAGAAGCGGAAGGTTTGTACGCGCGCGCGCGGGATCAGCAAAGAGCCGAGATAGCCGAACAGATGCGCGAAATGCGGATTGCCGGTGGCCTCGGCAATGGTGCGGTGGAACTCAAAATCCGGCGACACCGCATCATCGGAGGCGTCGATCGCCTGGGCCATGCGGTCCAACGCGCTGCGCATGGTCGCCAGATGCGCCTCGGTGCGCCGCTGTGCCGCCAACGAAGCGGCATCGGATTCCAGCGCGATGCGCAGTTCCAGCACCGCGATCACGTCCTTGATCAAATTGAGGCTGGTGCCTTCGATGCGGAAGGAGGGCGTGACGTCGGCCTGCAGCACGAAAGCGCCGACGCCCTGCTGCGAGGCGACGAGGCCCGCGGCCTTCAGGCTGGAGATCGCTTCGCGCACCACGGTTCGGCTGACCGAGAATTCCTCGATCAGCTCCTGCTCCGTCGGCAGGCGGTCGCCGGCTTTCAGCCGGCCGCTGCGGATGCGTTCGGTCAGCGCCTTGACCAATTGCGAGGTCAATGTTTCGCGCTGGCGCAAGGCCGTCACCGATGCTCCTCCCTCAAAGCGGCTTCTCATTGCCCTCTTCCTAGCATCATTCAAGATGTATGACAACTAAAGGCGACGAGGACGTGAGAGCGTTCAAGCTGCGCCGGATATCCTGCTGCATCGCAATATGTCGGACACCGATTAGGCGCTATACAAGCGGATAAGTGTCGTTTCAATCTCCGGATTGATCTTCTCGTGTCTCATGTTATATGATCATCATACAAGTAGGGCGTTGCGCCCCGCCAAAGGACAACTGAGCGGCGATCACTGAAATCGCCGCCGCCATGGAGGAGACCCCGTCGATGCGCAAAATCACCCGGATTCTGGCCGGCTTGACCCTCGCGGTCAGCCTCGCCACCCCGACCTTCGCCAAGGAATTCCGCTCGTCCGACGTCCACCCGGACGATTACCCGACCGTCATGGCCGTCAAGAAGATGAGCGAGATCATCGCCGAAAAGACCGGCGGCAAGGATTCCATCAAGGTCTATGGCCAGAGCCAGCTCGGCTCCGAGAAGGACACGGTCGAGCAGGTGAAGCTCGGCGCGCTGGACATGGTCCGCGTCAACGTGGCCGCCTTCAACAACATCGTGCCGGAAACCATCGTCCCCGCGCTGCCCTTCCTGTTCAAGTCGAAGGAGCATATGCGTAAGTGCCTGGACGGCCCGGTCGGCGAGCAGATCCTGGCGGCCTTGGAGCCGCAGGGTTTCATCGGCCTCGCCTTCTATGACAGCGGCTCGCGCTCCTTCTACACCACCTCGAAGCCGATCAAGTCGGTGGCCGACGTGAAGGGCATGAAGCTGCGCGTGCAGCAATCCGACCTGTGGGTGACCTTGATCGAGGCGATGGGCGGCAACCCGACGCCGCTGCCTTATGCCGAGGTCTATACCGCGCTGAAGACCGGCGTGGTCGATGGCGCCGAGAACAACTGGCCGTCCTACGAATCCTCGCGCCATTACGAGGTGGCCAAGAACTACAGCCTGACCGAGCATTCCATGTCGCCGGAGCTGCTGGTCTTCTCCAAGGTGGTGTGGGACACGCTGACGCCGGACGAGCAGGCCATCATCCGCCAGGCGGCCAAGGATTCGGTGCCCTATATGCGCCAGCTCTGGGACGAGCGCGAAGCGAAGTCCCGCGCGGCCGTGGAAGCCGGCGGCGCCACCATCATCAGCGACATCGACCGCCAGGGCTTCGTCGACGCCGCCCAGCCCGTCTACGCCAAGTTCGCCGCCGACCCGAAGCTGCAGGATTTGATCAAGCAGATCCAGGCGACGGAGTAAGCCGGGCAGACATCTAAAGTGCACATGCGCGAAGCCGCGCTACTCTCCCCCCTCCCCCAAGCTGGGGGAGGGTTGGGGTGGGGGTTGTTCTCTCCACCAACCGAGTCGAGCGGAACCAGCGCCCCCTCCCTCACCCTCCCCCGGCCCGGGGGAGGGGATTTCTTCAACAGAAGAATTCACTAACCGATGCTCCGCTGGCTCACCTCGTTCAATGCCTGGACCGCGCGGCTGTGCATGTATGTGGCGGTCGCGGGCCTGTTCGGCATCGTCATCGTGGTCGCCTGGCAGGTGTTCGGCCGCTACGTGCTGAACGACACGCCGACCTGGGCGGAGGCAACGGCGCTTGTCCTCGTTCTCTATGTCACCATGTTCGGCGCGGCGGTGGGCGTGCGCGATGCGCGGCATATCGGTCTCGATTCGGTCATCGCCTTCGCTATCCCGCCGCGCTTCCAGATCTGGTTCGAGCTCACCTGCCATGTGCTGGTCGGCATCTTCGGCGCGCTGATGGCGTGGGAAGGCGGCGTGCTCGCCCAGTCCGTGATGCCCTACAAGATCCCGATCCTCGGCCTGTCCGAGGGCTTCAATCACATCCCGCTGGTGATCGCCGGTGTGTTGATCGTGCTGTTCTCGATCGAGCACATCCTGGCGCGCCTCGCCGGCCAGAAAGTCGTTCCCGCTTGGCACTGATCATCCTCTGCGTCAGCTTCCTGGTCCTGCTGCTGATCGGCGTGCCGGTCGCCTTCGCGATCGGCCTCTCCGCCGTCGCCACCATCTTCTACGAGGGATTGCCGCTGGCCGTGGTGTTCCAGCGCATGAGCTCGGGCATGAACATCTTCTCGTTCCTGGCGATTCCCTTCTTCATCTTTGCCGGCGAGCTGATGCTCTATAGCGGCGTCGCTGACCGCATCGTCAGCTTCGCGCGCAACCTGGTCGGTCATATCCGCGGCGGGCTCGGCATGTCGAACGTGGTCGCCTGCACCTTGTTCGGCGGCGTCTCCGGCTCGCCGGTGGCCGACGTCTCGGCCATGGGGTCGGTGATGATCCCGATGATGAAGCGCGAGGGCTATGACGCCGATTACGCGGTCAACATCACCACGCATGCCTCGCTGGTCGGCGCGCTGATGCCGACCAGCCACAACATGATCATCTATGCGCTGGCCGCCGGCGGGAAGGTCTCCATCGCCGCCCTGATCGTCGCCGGCCTGCTGCCGGCAGCCCTGCTCACCATCTGCATGCTGGTCGCGGCCTACCTCGTCGCCATCAAGCGCAACTATCCGGCCGGCGCCTTCCCCGGCTGGGCGCCGGTGCTGCGTTCCTTCGCCGCCGCGGTGCCGGGGCTGCTGGTGGTGGTGATCATCATTGTCGGCATATTGTCCGGCGCCTTCACCGCGACGGAATCGGCGGCGGTCGCCGTCATCTATGCAATCCTGCTGGGCCTGTTCCTCTACCGCAACCTGACCGTCGAGCATCTGCTGAAGGCCGCGGCCAAGGCGGTGAAGACCACCGGCGTGGTGCTGCTGCTGATCGGCATCTCCAACACCTTCGGCTACCTGATCAGCCTCTATGGCGTGGCGCAATTGACCGGCGATGCGCTCAGCCACATCTCGACCTCGCCCATCGTCATCTTCTTCCTGGTGAACCTGATCCTGTTCATCCTGGGCACGTTCCTGGACATGGCGGCGACGATCCTGATCTGCACGCCGATCTTCCTGCCGATCTGCATGGCATTCGGCATGAGCCCGGTGCAATTCGGCATGCTGATGCTGATCAATTGCGCGCTGGGCCTGAACACGCCGCCGGTCGGGACCACGCAGTTCGTCGGCTGCGCCATCGGCGGGGTGTCGGTGGCGCACGTGATGCGCACCATATTGCCCTTCTATGGCGCGCTGATCGCGGCCCTGCTGCTGGTCACCTACGTGCCGGAATTCTCCCTGTTCCTGCCGCGCCTGCTGCTCGGCGAATAAGTGGCCGCCAGACCTTGGGGCCTTCGCGGCTACTAGTCGCCGCACTTCGCCCAGCGTCAATCGACGTCCAGGCCATAGATCGCCCCTGTACAGCAATGCGCTTCACAGCAATGCGCTTCCCGGCCGCGGAGCCAATTCCGGTTTTGGTCGCCATGAACCGCGTCCGCCGCTCGCGGAAGGCACGCAAGACCCTTCTCCGCGCGCGTGTATCAGGAATGTTCGACCTTTTGGGGGGTCGACGCTGGCCCGATCGTGACGAAGCCTAGGCAAGAACAGTGAATAATCGCACCCGGCGGCAAGCCGGGGCTTGATTTCGGGAGGTACCTGACGTTCGCCATGCCCTGCCGACCGGCGATTCCGCGGCGCACCCGGCATTTTTCATCGGGCGGCATTTTTCATCCGTTGGATGCATCCTTGTCAGCGGTCGCGTGTTGTGAAGTCTCAAGTTCGGCCGCGCGCGAGCATCGTGCCCTCATGTCCAAATCGCCGCCACAAATCCGTGCGCATACCCGATCCGTGCCGCCCACAATCACTCAATTTGCTGCGAAACGACCCATAGGGAGGAGATGATCCGTGAAGAAGAGCTTGTATTTCGCATCCGCCGCCATGCTGGCCGTCCTGGCGATGCCCGCCGCGGCCGCCGAGATCTCGGACGGTAAGGTCAAGATCGGCATCCTCAACGACCAGTCGGGCGTCTATGCCGATTTCGGCGGCAAGTGGTCGTTCGAGGCCGCCAAGATGGCGGTCGAGGATTTCGGCGGCACGGTGCAAGGGGCGCCCATCGAGGTGATCAGCGCCGACCATCAGAACAAGCCGGACATCGCCTCCAACATCGCGCGCCAGTGGTACGACACCGAGCAGGTCGATGCCATCATGGAGCTGACCACCTCGTCGGTGGCGCTGGCGGTGCAGGGCATCTCGGCGGAAGAGAAGAAGATCGACATCGTCACCGGCGCCGCGACCACCGACCTGACCGGCAAGGCCTGCTCGCCCTACGGCTTCCACTGGGCCTATGACACGCATGCACTGGCGGTCGGCACCGGCGGCGCCCTGGTGAAGCAGGGTGGCGATACCTGGTTCTTCCTGACCGCCGATTACGCCTTCGGCTATTCGTTGGAGGAGCAGACGGCGAACTTCGTGAAGTCGCAGGGCGGCCAGGTGCTGGGCTCGGTGCGTCATCCGCTGGCCACGACCGACTACTCTTCCTTCCTGCTGCAGGCGCAATCTTCCGGCGCCAAGGTCATCGGCCTCGCCAATGCCGGCCTCGACACCGCGAACTCGATCAAGCAGGCGGCGGAGTTCGGCATCGTCGCCGGCGGCCAGCGCATGGCGGCCCTGCTCTTCACCCTGGCGGAAGTGCATGGCCTGGGGTTGGAGGCTGCGCAGGGCCTGACCCTGACCGAGGGCTTCTATTGGGACCGCGACGATGAATCGCGTGCCTTCGCCAAGCGCTACATGGAGCGGACCGGCCGCATGCCCAACATGGTGCAGGCCGGCACCTATTCCGCCGTCACGCAATATCTGAAGGCGATCGACAAGGCCGGCACCGACGAGACCGAGGCCGTCGCCAAGCTGCTGCACGAGATGCCGGTCGACGACGTCTTCGCCAAGGGCGGCAAGGTCGGCGCCAACGGCCGCATGATCCACGACATGTATCTGATGGAGGTGAAGAAGCCGTCGGAGAGCACGCAGCCCTGGGATTATTTCAAGATCCTGGCGACCGTGCCGGGCGACGAAGCCTATATCAAGCCGGCGGAAAGCGGCTGCCCGCTGGTGAAGTGACGACGCCACCGTGACGCCGACGGGTGCGACAGATGAACCGCGGGCGGTGCTCTCCGCCCGCGGTCTGTGCCGGGACTTCCGCGGCTTCGTCGCGGTCAACAATGTCGACCTCGACGTGCATCACGCGAAGATCCATGCCCTGATCGGCCCGAACGGCGCCGGCAAGACCACCGTCTTCAACCTGCTCACCAAGTTCCTGCCGCCGAGCCGCGGCCGGATCGAGCTGCTGGGCCGCGACATCACCCACACAGCGCCGGCGGAAGTTGCCCGCATGGGGCTGGTGCGCTCGTTCCAGATCTCCGCGGTGTTTCCGCATCTGACCGTGCTGGACAATGTGCGCGTGGCGCTGCAGCGGCCGAGCGGGCTCGGCACCCAGTTCTGGCGCTCCCTGTCGGCGCTCGACCGGCTGACGCCCCGCGCCGAGGAATTGCTGCATGCCGTCGGCCTGGACGATGCGCGCGACCTCTTGGCCGGCGATCTCTCCTATGGCCGCAAGCGGGTGCTGGAGATCGCCACCACGCTCGCGCTGGAGCCGCGCGTGCTGCTGCTCGACGAGCCGATGGCCGGCATGGGCCATGAAGATGTCGGCATGGTGGCGAACCTGATCCGCGCGGTGGCGCAGGATCGCGCCGTGCTGATGGTGGAGCATAATCTGACCGTCGTCGCCGATCTCTGCGACTGGGTCACCGTGCTCCAGCGCGGCGAGATCCTGGCGGCCGGCGATTACCGCACCGTCAGCCAGGACGAGCGCGTGCGGATCGCCTATATGGGGACGGAGCATGACTAGCGCCTCCCCCCTCCTCTCGGTGCGCGGCCTCAACGCCTGGTACGGCGAAAGCCACGCGCTGCACGGCGTCGATTTCGAGATCTTCCCCGGCGAGACGGTGACGCTCCTGGGCCGCAACGGGGTCGGTAAGACGACCACGCTCCGCGCCATCATGGGCCTGGTCCGCAAGCGCAGCGGCCAGATCTCGTTCGACGGCCAGGACCTGATGCGCCTGCCGCTGCACCGCACGGCGCATGCCGGCATCGGCTATGTTCCGGAGGAGCGCGGCATCTTCGCCACGCTGACAGTCGATGAGAATCTGGTGCTGCCGCCCGTCGTCGCCAAGGGCGGCATGGGCGTGGAAGAGATTTTCGAGCTGTTCCCCAATCTGAAGGAGCGGCGCAACAGCCCCGGCACCAAGCTGTCCGGCGGCGAGCAGCAGATGCTGGCGATCGCCCGCATGCTGCGCACCGGCGTGAAGGCGCTGCTGCTGGACGAGCCGACCGAGGGCCTGGCGCCCGTCATCGTGCAGCGCATCGGCGAGTTGCTGGCGACCTTGAAGCGGCGCGGCATGACCATCCTGCTGGTGGAGCAGAATTTCCGCTTTGCCAGCCGCATCGCCGACCGCTTCTATCTGATGGAGCATGGCAGGATGATCACCGGCTTCCCGGCCGCGGAGCTGGACAGCCGCATGGACCAGCTCCACGAAGTCCTGGGCGTGTGATGGCATGACCATGATCTTCGGCATCCCCATCCAGGCGTTGCTCGGCCAGTTGCTGGTCGGGCTCATCAACGGCTCCTTCTACGCTATGCTGAGCCTCGGCCTCGCGGTCATTTTCGGCCTGCTGCGGGTGATCAATTTCGCCCACGGCGCGCAATATATGCTGGGCGCCTTCGTCGGCTATCTGCTGCTGACGCATCTCGGCATCGGCTATTGGTGGGCACTGCTGCTGGCGCCGCTGATCGTGGGAGCGACCGGCATCATCATCGAGCGCCTCGCCCTCGCCAGGCTCTACGACGTCGACCCGCTCTATGGCCTGCTCTTCACGTTCGGCCTGGCGCTGGTACTCGAAGGCATCTTCCGCTATTATTTCGGCGTCTCGGGCAATCCCTATGCCGTGCCGCCGCTGCTGGCCGGCGGCACCAATCTCGGCTTCATGTTCCTGCCGAATTATCGCGGCTGGGTCGTGGTCGCCTCGCTCATCGTCTGCATCGGCACCTGGCTCGCCATCGAGAAGACCAAGCTCGGCTCCTACCTTCGCGCGGCGACGGAGAATCGCAGCTTGGTGCAGGCCTTCGGCGTCAACGTGCCGCTGCTCCTCACCCTTACCTACGGCCTGGGCTCCGCTCTGGCCGGGCTCGCGGGCATCCTCGCGGCGCCGGTCTATCAGGTGAGCCCGCTGATGGGATCGAACCTGATCATCGTCGTCTTCGCCGTGGTCGTGGTCGGCGGCATGGGCTCGATCATGGGCGCGATCGTCACCGGCTACATGCTGGGGCTGGCCGAGGGGCTGACCAAGGTCTTCTATCCGGAAGCCTCCAACATCGTCATCTTCGTCATCATGGCCATCGTGCTCCTGGTCCGCCCGGCCGGTCTGTTCGGGAAGGATTCCTGACATGGCCGACACGACCTTGCCGAAGACGCAGCAGAAGACGGGACGGCAAACCGCCATGCAGATCGAGCGCGCGCTGATCGTGCTCGGCATCCTGGCGCTGCTCGCCGCACCCTTCCTGGTCTATCCCATCTTCCTGATGAAGATGCTGTGCTTCGCGCTCTTCGCCTGCGCCTTCAATCTGCTGCTCGGCTATACCGGGCTGCTCTCCTTCGGCCATGCGGCCTTCTTCGGCGGTGCGGCCTATTTCACGGCGCATGCGGCCAAGGTCTGGGGCTGGCCGCCGGAGCTGGCGATCCTTCTGGGCGTCTTCGGCGCCGCTGTGCTGGGCCTCGTCATCGGCTTTTTCGCCATCCGCCGCCAGGGCATTTATTTCGCCATGATCACACTGGCTTTGTCGCAGATGTTCTTTTTCTTCTGCGTGCAGGCCGCCTTCACCGGCGGCGAGGACGGCATCCAGGGCGTGCCGCGCGGATACCTGTTCGGATTGGTCAGCCTGCATGAACCGCTCAACA
>DASZQC010000166.1:0-3298 GCA_035549815.1 Dongiaceae bacterium | reverse complement strand
CAATGGGCCGCGTAGCGTTCCGGTGGCACTGCGCCGCTCGATATCCACCAGTCGCGCATACAAAAGCGGGCCCAGCACGCTTTCGCCGACCCCGCATTGATGCGAGCGCTGCAGGAAATCCACATCGGGATAGGAATTGCCTTCCAGCAGCACGGCGCCTTCCGGACCGACGGCGATGTCCCAGCCGATCAGCAGGCGATCCTTGCACGCGGCATGCGCGGCCAGCGAGATGGCGCGCACCTCGTTCCAGCACGGCACGATGCGGCCCAGCACCCTGGCACCGGTCATCGGGTGGTTTTCCCACCAATCCAGCCACGCCTCGGCCTTGTCTCCTGTCATCATGCCCAGCGCGCCGCTCTCCAAATCGATGGCCGCGCCGAACTCGACGTCCGTCGGCCAGTTGAGCTCCAGCTTGCAGAGATTGCTCAGCACCGCATGGGTGATGACCGGCTCGTTCGCCTCGTCCAGGCAGGTGATGACGCGGATGCGCATCAGCGCGGTGTCCGCGAGATCGGTCAGGCCGGGATGATTGGCAATCCGCGGCTGGACCAGGATCGGTTCCTCTTTGGACCGTTGCGCGATGAAGGTCAGCAGGCTGTCGCGGTCCAAGGTCTCGCCATTCTCCCGGACATATGTTCCGTCGGCATAGCGGACGAACTCGGCGCCTTTCGAACCCTTCGCCTGGCGCGGTTTGATGAACAGGTCCCGATCCAGGTTCGCCGGGCTCTCGCCAAGATAGTCCAGCTTGCCGTCCTCCGCGACGATGAGGATGGGAACGGTGGCGATGCCGTGCTCCCGGCAGATGCGATACATCCCCAGCTTGTCGCCCAGCATGATGCGCTTCTGGGTCTTGGAGACCTGCCAAGTCAGCACCTTGTAGAGGCCGTTCTTCATCTCGTAGCGCGTCAGATAGCCGGAGGCGCGCGCCCGGCGCTCGCGGCGATAGAGCTCGAACATGTAATAGACCTGGGCGTCCAGGCCATGGCGGAAGGCGACGACGCAAAGGTCGATGAATTGCCGCCACAATCCGACCCCATATTTGTTGCGCACGCGCGGCGCGATGGTGGGGAACCAGGACAGGAAGCGCGCGGCGCTGAACACCAGCTTGTGGCCGGGCACCGTGTAGTTGCCGATGCGCGGATGGCGCACCTTCTTGAACAGGCCGGAGGTCGCGTAGAGATAGCGCGCCAAGTCGCCCACATCGGCGACGCTGCATCGGACGACGAACATCTGCCGGCGCACGAAGGCCACCACCAGCACGATGCCCACCAGGTAGAGCTGCATCGAGATCAGGGAAAAGAAGTCGGTCTCGATCGCCCACCAGCCAGGCTCGCCAAACATGCCAGCCGGGCCGATCAGGTCGCCCGCCGTGCCAACGACTTGGACGGCGAACGCCAGCCAGAACAGCCAGCGCGCCGCCGATGGGATCGGATCGAACCGGGCGGTCAGCCACAGGATGGGCGCTGCCGCCAGGATGAGATAGTCGCCCGCGTCGATGCGGCGAAATAGATCCGCCCGGCTGCCGAACGCCTCCGCGAACTGGCTGACGCAGAGCAGGCTCAGCAGCCCCAGCAGGATCAGCCAGAATCGGTGCGCCGCTCCGGCCGGCGCGCCGAGCGCCAGCCTGGCGCAGACCAGAAAGACCCCCGCCGCGGCGGCGACGCCGGTCAGCGAATCCAGCACCCAGACATCGCCGGAGCCGGGGCGGAGAATCACATAGAGCGCGATCAGGGTGATGACGCCGAGAAACAGCGAAATCTCGCGCTGGGAAGCAACAAACTTCATTCTTTGGCCGTGTTGGTCGCGCAGCGCCGGCCTCTTGGGGGCGCGGATGCGACAGATTTCTAGCCAGAATGCGGCGCGCGGGCAACGTTCGGTTTCGGAGCCGCGACTCTCCGAGGGAAATATCGTGTCAGTTATATGAATGTCTTAGCGTGCGGTCACCGCGACGCGACGAAATAGCTCAGGCCCAGTTCTCGCGCACGCCCAGGCGCTTGCCCAGACGTGGCGGCGGGCTGACCGGCGGCACCGGGATTTCCGCGGCCGGCCGGCCATAGAGCCAGCCTTGCCCCAGGTCGACGCCGAGATCCAGCAGGCATTTGTGCTGGTCGTCCTTCTCGACCATCTCCGCCACGGTCTTGATGCCGAGGCACTTGCAGGTGGTGAGTACGCCCTGGACGATGGCGCGCTCGCGCGGGCTGCCGGTGATGCTGCGGATATAGACGCCGTCGATCTTCACGAAATCGACGTTGAGCTGCTGCAGGTAGGGCAGCGACGAGGCGCCGGCGCCGAAATCGTCCAGGCAGACCTCGTGGCCGCGATGACGCAACTGATCGACCGCCTTGGCGGCGCGCGGCAGGTCCTCGAGCTTGGCGGATTCAGTGATCTCGATCATCAGCCGCTTGCGATCGGTGCCGAGCCGCTCCGTGACCTTGGCAAACATCGCGGCGAAGGTATCGTTGAGCAGGGACTTGGCCGACATGTTCACGGCCAGGCTGAGGCCGCGACTCTTGGCCGAGCTTTCCAGGATGCGCGTGATGGCGCCGTTGGTCACCGCCAGATCGAGTTCGTGGATGATGTTGATCTCTTCGGCGAACTGGACATCGTCGAAAGGCGACCGCCCGTCGGCGAAGCGCAGCAGGGTCTCGTAATGATGCGGGCGCCGGTCGGACAGCGCCACGATCGGCTGGTAATGCAGGGTGATGCGGCGCTCGTGGATCAGATCGCGCATCGCCACCACGCGGCTCAGCGTCTCCGCCGTCTTGGTGCGCAGATACTGGTCGGCGGTGCCGGTCTCCATCTTGGCGCCGCCTTCGACGCCGAACTTGTTGACCACGTAGGAGAGGATGCCCTCCACGTCGTCATCGGCCAGCGAGTTGCGCTGGAAGCGCACCGTGGTCTCCTTGATCTTCAGCGCCGCCTGGTCGACGGAGAAATTCTCGCCGACCTTGCCGATGGCCTCGACGATCGTCTGGGGGCTCTGCGCCTCCAGGTGGGTGACGCCGAACCTGCCGTCGCCCAGCCGCCCGGCGGTGTCCTGGTCGAGCGCATGCAATTTCAATTGCGCGCCGATCTCCGCCAGCAGCGCCTCGGACCGGTCCGGCCCCATCAGGCGGCGCAAATCCTCTTCCTGGCAGATTTCCACCAATGTCAGGCAGGCGGCCTTGCCGGATTTGCGCGCCATTTGCACGGCGCTGTTCGCCGCCCGCGTGAACTCCACCGCTTCCATCAGGCCGGTGACGCGGTCGCGCTGGTTTTCCGGCGTGTGCGGCGCGCCGAACGGCATGTGCGAAATTGA
>DASZQC010000165.1:0-5550 GCA_035549815.1 Dongiaceae bacterium | reverse complement strand
CCCGGCCAGGGGAGGACCGGGCGTTCTTTTCTCCGTTAGGAGCCCGGTGGCGGTGGGGGAGACCGCTTCCCGGGAAGACCGCAGCCATTGCGGCTACGGCTATCTGCTCTGACACTCTACTTGGGCAATGCTTGCCAAAGTTTCAACGGTTGGAAAAGCGCTGGGTTGCAAATTCTGGCTCACGAAATCGCGACCTTGGAGACGATTGGAATTTGTCGCGGAGTTTCCGTGAGATGGTGATCGCATCATACGCCCTGCGACAGTTTGGCGCTCTCTGTCGTACGGCTTAAGCCGCCTTGCCGCCGCTCGTTTTGGCGCCTTTCCCGCTCTCCGAATGTCCGGCGATCCGAACGCGTCGCCGGGCCCGGCACGCATCGCCGAAGGCCTTGAACAAGGCCATCGAATCCGGATTCGCGTGGGCGCGATATTCCGGGTGCCATTGCGTACCGAGACAAAAGCCCGGGTAATCCTTAAGGCTCACCGCCTCGATAACCCCATCCTCGGCGCGGCCTTCCACCACGATGCGCTCCGCCGGCCTGGCGATGCCCTGCCAGTGCAGCGAGTTCACCATGGTCTCCGTCTTGCCGAGGATGCGCGCGAACTTGCCGCCGGGCAGGAAGTCGACCTTGTGCGCGGCTACATACAGCTCATCGTACGGCTTGTTCTCCGGCGCGCGATGGTCCATGCGCCCTTCGGCGCCGTGGATGTGGGTGTCGAGCGTGCCGCCCAGCGCCACGTTCAGCTCCTGGAAGCCGCGGCAGATGTTGAAGATCGGCACCTGCCGCTCCAGCGCGGCGCGGATCAGGGGCAGGGTGATGGCGTCGCGGCCGGGATCCTGCGGGCTGTCATCGCGGTCCGGCGCGCCCTCGTAATGATGGACCGCGACATTGGACGGGCTGCCGGTGAACAGCACGCCGTCGACTTGGTCCAGCAGCGCCGCCGGGTCCAGCACCGGCCCCAGGGCCGGGAAGGACAGCGGATAGCCTTCCGCCCCCTCGATGACCGCGGTCAGGTATTTCTCGCCCACGGCATGGAAATCCTGGCCGGCGATATGCTTGACGCACATCGGCACGGCGATGATCGGGGCATCGTTGGGAAGGCGCATGCTTTCGGCTCCGGCCCCAATCGCGGCGGGGATTAAGGAAGTCCCGCAAAATCTAGGATGGCGGGGCCTGCCCGACAAACGCAGCCCGCGCAGCCCCCGGTTTCGCCGCCCGCAAGGCTACCCCCTTGCATTAAATCTCTTCCAGGGCTGGGCCGGGTCGTGAATGATAGCGCCCTGGAATCCTTAATGGATTCGCGGGGGATGTGGTGGGCACTGGTTGGGTGGCTTGGTAATGGATTCGGCCCTGCAGCAGCTGCTGGCCTTCAAGGGCATCCTGGTCGTGCTGTGGATCGTTCTGGCCCTGGTGCTGGAGCAATGGCGGCCGGCCGCCCTGCCGCCATTGAGCCTGGCGGGCTATGGCGCGGCCTGGTTTGCCCGCTGGGGCCGCAACCTGGGCCTGTTCGTGCTGAACTCCGCCCTCTTTTTTCTGCTGGTGCTGCCGGTGACCCTGTGGGCGGCCTCGCTGCAGCTCTGGACCCGGCCGGCGGACGTGCCGCCCATGCTCTGGCCCGTCATCGACATCGTGCTGCTGGATTTCTGGATCTATTGGTGGCACCGCGCCAACCACCGCATCCCCTTCCTGTGGCGCTTCCACGAGGTGCATCACCGCGACCGGCACCTCGACGCCACCAGCGCCCTGCGCTTCCATTTCGGCGAGGTATTCCTGTCCGCTTTGGCGCGGGCGGTGGTCATCATCGCGCTCGCCATCCCGATCCAGTCCGTGCTGCTGTTCGAGACGCTGCTCATGATCGCAACCATCTTCCACCACGCCAACTGGCGCCTGCCGCCGACCTTGGAGACCACGCTGGCGCAATTCATCATCACGCCGTCGCGCCACTGGGTGCATCACCACCGGCGCCAAGCCGATACCGATTCGACCTACGGTACCATTTTCAGCTTCTGGGATCCTTTGTTCCGCACCACCACGCCGACCCGGCGCACGCAATTGATGCCGATCGGCGTCGAGGGCCGCGAGGAGGCGGATTTCATTTCCCTGCTCGGGATGCCGACCGTGCATGCGGAGCGGGCTTCACCGCCTGTTGCTTCGCAGCCTTCCGCCCGGCACGCGGCCGCGCCGTCGCCGCAATCCGCCCCTTAGTCAGGGTATCCCACGCCGCCATTGCGCAATCGACGATGCGCTGCAGCTCGCGGCGGCTGGCGCCGTCGCGCGCACGGATCGACAATCCTTCCAGCACCGTGCGGTAGAAGGCGGCGATCGCCGCCAGATCCGCGTCGGGCGGGATCTCGCCCGCGGCGGCGCCACGGTCCAGACGCTTGCGCATGCCGCGCTCGATCTCGCTCCGGAGCTGCACCAGATGTTCCCGCACCCTCTCGTGGCCCGGGGACAGGTTCGTGTCGGCCAGCACGATCATGCAGCCGGACGGCTTCTCGGGGTCGCTGAAAAGTTCGACATTGGCCCGCAGCGCCGCCTCGATCGCGGCGCAGGCGGTCGGGCCTTCGCGCAAGGCCCGTTCCGGCGCGACGCCTTCGATCTTGCTGTAAAGCTCCACCGCTTCGCGGAACAAGCGCTCCTTGTCGCCGAAGGCGGCATAGAGGCTGGGCGCGTTGATGCCCATGGCCGAGGTCAGGTCATTGATCGAGGTGGTCTCGTAGCCATGGCGCCAGAATACCTCCATCGCCCGGCGCAGGGCCTGATCCCGATCGAAGGCGCGCGGCCGTCCCGCCATGGAGTGCGATCCTTTCTGTAGTGAGCAATAAATAATTGGCTTGACCCCCCGGCGCAACCGCCCTAGCTATTCTGTAGCGAACACTATGGAATGGAGCGGGTTCATGGACGGGCGCTATCTCTCGGGCAAGGTCGCCCTCATCACCGGCGGCAGCCGCGGCATCGGCGCCGCCATCGCGCGCCGGCTGGCCGCCGAAGGCGCCGATGTCGCCATTACCTATGCCAAGACCAGCGGCCAGGCGCGCAAGGTCGTCGCCGCGATCGAACGCCTTGGCCGGCGCACCGTCGCCATCCGGGCCGACAGCGCCGACGCCAAGATCGGCGCGGCGGTGGACCGGACGGTCGCGGAACTCGGGCGCCTCGACATCCTGGTGAACAATGCCGGCATCTTTCCCTTCGGCCCGCCGGAAAAGGTCAGCCTGGAGGAACTCGACCGCGCCCTGGCGATCCACGCCCGCGCCGCGTTCCTGGCCTCGCAGGCGGCGCTGCGCCATCTGGGGCATGGCGGCCGCATCATCTCCATCGGCTCCTGCTTCGCCGAGCGCGTGCCGCACGGCGGCGTGACCCTCTATGCCATGAGCAAGTCGGCGCTGATCGGCTTCACCAAGGGGCTGGCGCGCGACGTGGCCGGGCGCGGGATCACCGTCAACCTGGTGCAGCCGGGATCGACCGACACTGACATGAACCCGGCGGATGCCGATGGCGCCGACGGCCAGCGCGAGTTGACGGCGCTGGGCCGCTTCGCCGACCCGGACGAGATCGCCGCAACGGTGCATTTCCTGGCCGGCCCGGCCAGCGCCTTCATCACCGGCGCGTCGATCGCCGTTGACGGCGGCGCGAACGCCTGAAGGTCGTTCGGCTTAGTCGTTGCGCGGCTTCTTGCGCGGCGTCGCGAACAGCTCGTTGGCGAGCTGCACGCCGAACTCGGCGTCATAGAGGCCGACGCGCACCTGGGTGCCGGCGGAATCGGTGATGGTCCATTGCCGCAGCTCCAGCGGCTTGTCGCCGAACTCGAGCTGCACCGAGCCGGCGTCCGGCTCGTCCGACTGTTCGAGGCCGATCATGATGTTGCCGCTGTTGCGCTTGAACTGGGTGACGGTGACGTCGCCGCCCAGTTTCACGTCATCGCGCAGCAGGAACCACATGGGCGACAGGCGCAGCGGGACCTGTTCAATGTGGTTGAGCTCGGAATCGTAATAGGACAGCAGCGTACCATCAGCGACCAGCACGATCTCCGACGGCGGATCATATTCGACCCGCAGCCGCCCCGGTCGGCGCAGATAGATGCGCCCGAAGGCCAGGCCTTCGCTGTTGGTGAATTGCTGGAAGCTCGCCTTCACCGTCGAGAGGCCGTTCAGGTAGTTCTCGATCCGCGCCACGTCGACCTTGTCCGCTTCGGTCAGCGCCGCCTGCTGCGCATTGTCCGCCCGCGCGCCGCGCCGGATGAATGGCGATGCCAGCGCACCCGCGAAAGAGGCGGCGCCGAGGCTAAGCAGATGACGGCGATTGACGGCAAACTTCATGATCGATCCTGAACTGAAACGGGCGGAAAGCGCCGCGTACCTTAGGCGCCCCGCCTCAACACCTGCGCAGATATAAGGTTGCCGGCACGAATGCGCCAGCATTGTGGCGGGCTCCGGCCATCACAGGAACGTCATGGGTTAAGTGATTGTCGTTCTTTTCTTTTTTGTCATCCCATGCGCCTGTCAGCATGGCGGACCATGGCGCCAGCCGGCGTGAGATACATGACGGTTGCTCGCGCTGCGCTCGGCCGGGATGACAATGAGCGCACGATCGCCCTTGACCCGCTTCGTACATTCGTACATTTATACCACCCTCAATCGCACGGACCATCCATGCCCAAATCCGACCCCATTGCCGTCGAGCGCGTGCAGACCGGCATCCGCCTGGAAAAACGCATGCTGAAGGTCCTGAAGGCGCTGGCGGAATATCGCGACCTGACCCTGGGCGACCTGATGGAAGGCATCGTGCTGCATGCGTTCGAAGGCAAGCCGCCATTCGAGAAGCAGACGCTGAAGCATATCGAGGACCTGAAGCGCATCTACGGCCTCACCTTGAGCGCCGCCGACAGCCACCAGATGAAGGAAAAACGCCCATGACGGAGCATGAGCTGATCGCCGCCCTGGAGGATTGCCGCCTGGCGCCGGAGGCGTTCGACCATCGCGCCCATGTCCAGGTCGGTTTCGCCTATCTGCAGCGCCTGGGCTATGCCGGCGCGCTCGGCGCCATGGCGCGCGCCTTGCGCCGCTTCGCCGCCCATCACGGCAAGGACGGCCTCTATCACGAGACGGTCACGGTGGCCTTCCTGGCCCTGATCCACGAGCGCATGGCCGAGGACCTGATCGCCGAGGACAAGAGCGAGCCGATGCTGTTGGAGTGGGAAAGCTTCGCCGCGCGGCACCCGGACCTGTTCGCGCCCAATCTCCTCACGCGCTATTACGACAGGGCAACTCTCGCGACGCCGCTGGCCAAACGCTGCTTCGTGCTGCCGAAAGCGAGCTAAGCGCGCCTATTTCATCGCCGCCAGCGCATCCGCCATCGGCTGGCTGCTGACCTGGATGAGTCCCTGGCGCGGGTAATCCAGGTCGATGGTCATCCACAGCGCCACCGACAGTACCAGGGCATAGACGCCGTCGAGCAGCGGCAGGCGGCGCCCGGAAAGGCCGTCGCCGGCTCCGACCAGAAGCAGAGACAGCGCCGCGGTCGCCAGAAGGACCGTCAGGATCGGCCCGGGCAG
>DASZQC010000164.1:0-11261 GCA_035549815.1 Dongiaceae bacterium | reverse complement strand
AGCACCGCATCCAGCAGCCAATGGCCGGCGCGGCGCAGGGATGCACGCCAGGGAACGGTTTCGGCGATCTCATAGGAGCTGGACATCGGACCTAAGCTTGCGAAGCCCGGCGCTCTGTTGTCAATTGCCGCCAACCGAAGGCGAGGTATTGGTGCAAGACACGGTCCCGGAACGCGCGCGGGTGTTCGATCGACGGCTGTTGCGCGCCCGGCGCGAGCGCGCCGCGGCGCAGCTCGAGGCGCACGATTTCCTGTTGAACGAGATCGGCGACCGGCTGGCGGATCGCCTGGCTGATGTGACGCGGAAATTCCCGCTGGCACTGGATCTCGGCTGCCATGGCGGCGTTATGGCGCGCCTGCTGGCGGGGCGCGGCGGCATCGAAACGCTGTTGCAATCCGACCTCTCGCCGCGCAATGCCATTGGCGCGCGGCGACACGGGCCGAGCTTTGTCGCCGATGAAGAGCTGTTGCCGGTCAGGTCGCAGAGCCTGGACGCGGTGCTCAGCAATCTGTCGCTGCATTGGGTCAACGATCTGCCGGGCACGCTGGCGCAGATCCGCGACGCCTTGAAGCCCGACGGCCTGTTCATCGCGAGCATGTTCGGCGCCGGCACGCTGACTGAATTGCGCACCTGCCTGATGGAGGCCGAACTGGCGGAGACCGGCGGCGTCAGCCCGCGCATCTCGCCGTTCGCCGGATTGCGCGACGCAGCTTCATTGCTGCAACGCGCCGGATTTGCCCTGCCCGTCGCCGACAGTGACACCCTCACCGTCACCTATCCCGATTTGTTCAAGCTGCTGGCCGATCTGCGCGGCATGGGCGAGACCAATCTGCTGCTTGACCGGCTGAAGCAGCCGACGCGGCGCACCATCTTCGCCCGCGCCGCGGCGCTCTATCACGAGCGCTTCGCCGACGTGGATGGCCGGCTGCGCGCCACCTTCCAGATCCTGTTTCTCACGGGATGGGCGCCGCACGAATCGCAGCAGCAACCGGCCCGGCGCGGCAGCGGCAGGACCAACCTCAAAGACGTGTTCGGCAAGCACTCATAAAAAAACGGCCCGGATGCTTGCGGCACCCGGGCCATCGAGGTGAGAGCTCGTTCGAAGATCAGGCGGCCTTGCGGCTGCCTTGATCGCGATAGCGGTGCGCCAGCGGGCTGTTCGGCTTCAGCGCCAGGCGCTCGTTGGCGAGCGCCCGCACCAAGCCGCGCTGACCGGCGCGCTGCGCGGCCTCGATCAAAGTCAGATCGATCAGATCGCGTTGCGCGTGGCTGCCGCCGAAGCGCGCCGCGATGTTGCGCAGCGGCCGCAAAATCTCGATGACCGCAGGATAGCTGCCCTGGCCGAAGGCAAGCAAGGCGCGCGCCAGCGGCAGGCCGACCTCGCGGGTCATCGCCGCGTTGTCCGATTGCTTGTGCGCGGTCTGGCTCATGACCTGGACGACGCGCTCCGCCTCGTCCCGGCGGCCGGCGCCGAGCAGCGCCATCACCGAATGGCAATCGTTGAAGGCGTAGAGCCGGTCTTCGCCCAGAGGCTGCCAGCGGTCGGCAATCGACTCCCAGCGATCGCCGACATCGACGCCGCGCAATTGCAGGCGCCACAACATCGCCGCCGCGTCGACCATGTCGAGAATGACGCTCGACTGGCCGCCGCGGATCGGGCCGTCATAGAGCTTCAGCACGTCGGCGGCCTGGTCGTTCTCGAGCAGGAACAGGCCCAAATGCCACCAATTGTGCACGGCGAAGAAGGAATCCGGCGACCAACCCTGCTCGCCGTCGCGCAGCCATTTCGCGCCGTCTTCATAGCGGCCCATCATTTCCATCACATGGGCGACGGCGTGATAGGCCCAGCCGTCGCGGCTGTTCAGCGAAATGGCCCGCCGGCCGGCATCCTCGGCGCGGGCGTAATCGCCGGTCTCTTCCAGGCCGAAAGAATGCATGGCGATGATTGCGTGGTAACCCGGCATCTGCGGCTTCCACTCGGGCAGCACGCGGGCGACACGGTCGCGCAGGTTGCGGCTGTCACCGCGATAAAAGTCGAGCAGATGGCCCATCTGCAGGGCGATGATGTCGTGCGGATCCTCGACCAGGATATCCTCCAGCCGCTCCGAGGCGCGATGGAAGGCGCCGTCGACCAGGCTGGCGATCGCGGCTGCATGGCGACGCTCGCGATCGTTCAGCTTCAGCGCGCGCATCCTGCCCAGGAGATCGGCGGCCGCCGGCACCGGGCCGCGCTCCATGCCGCTCAGCAGCAGATAGGCCTTCAAGGCCAGCGCCATGACGAAGTTCGGGCTTTCCGCCAGCGCCGCGTCAGTGGTGGCGACCGGATCGCCGACATAGCAATTGAACTGGCTGACCGCCGTCTCGAACAGCTCCAGCGACTTGGCATCAGCGCCGCTCACCGGCGCGCCGCGATGGTCTTTCAGCACCATGATGTGTCTCCTTCCTAGGTCGGCGCCGACGCCGCACTCGGCCGTCGCGTCCTTCCAGACATCACTTACGGTAGCCGCCTCGCGCGCGCTGTGACGCGCTTCACATGAACATCAAGCCCGCTCCGCGTGCTCCAGCGCCGCCTGGTTCCTGAGGCCGCCCAGATCGGTGATGGTCAAGCCGCCTTCTTCCGTGCTGACGATGCCCTTCTGGCTCCACAGCGCCAGTTGCTTGTTGATCGCCTCGCGCGACACACCCAGCATCTGCGCCAGCTCGGTCTGCGAGAAACGCTTGCCGAGCCTGGCGGAATTGCCGTCGATCTCCGCATGCGCCGTCGCCAGATCGTTCAGCTTGCGCGCCAGGCGCACCGGCAGTTCGGCAAAGGCGAAGTCGCTCAACAAGTCGGTCTTCAGCCGCAGCCGCTCGCACAGCAATTCGATGATGTGCTTGCCGAGATGCGCGTCATTCTCCAGCACCGACAGGAAGGCGGAGCGCTGGATCACCAGCAGCAAGGTCGCCTCCTGCGCCGTGGCGTTGGCGGTGCGCGGCAGCCCGTCGAGCAAGGCGATCTCGCCGAACACGTCGCCGGGCTCCATGATGGAAAAGGTCAGCTCCTTGCCGCTGTCGCTGCCGACCCAGATGCGGACCAGGCCGTCGACCACGGCATAGAGCGCGTCGCCCTCGTCACCGCGATTGAACAAGTTTTCACGCCGGTCGAGCTGCTTGGTGACGGCCAGTTGCGCCAGCCGGTCCAGGATCGGCTGGGCCACATCCTGGAACAGGAAACTGCGCCGGATCAGCGCCTGGCGCTCGCTTTGGTCCAACTTCCGCATGTCCAATCCTGTATGCCGTTAACCCTGCCAGCCTTAGTTGCGGCGGGGCGGAAGACATTACAAATCCGGCTTGTGAACGGCGTCACATCCCGGCGGTTACGCAATGGCTATGTCATTGGCGGGCCGAATTGCGGCCAGAAGGCCGGGGATTCGCCCGTGATATGGTCATCGACGGCACTCTTTAGGGGGTTTTCCCCCGGAAATCCACCGTGGAATCCTCATGGAGAATTCACAGAAATGGAAATCCACCCCCATGGAAATTCACCGGGGCCACAACTCTAATGATATCATGAAGTTTCGGGGGACGGGGGTTTGGAACGGAAATAGAGGTGTTCGATGCGTGGTGTGAAAACCAGAAGGGGTGGATTCCGCCTGCTTCCGATGGCGGCCGGAATGTTAATTCTGGCGACGGGCTCGGCGTTCGCCGAGGACCGGACTTGTGAGATCACGTCGGTCAACGGGACAGCCAGCTTGACCCACGAAGGCAAGCGGGCCAAGGCCGAGGTCGGCGCGCAAGTCTCCGCCAGGGACACTTTGCGGACCGGCGGCGATGGCCGGGTGGAGATCGAGTGTTCGGACCAGGTCGTGGTGACGATCGGCGCGGAAACCGAGCTTGGCCTCGGCTCGCTGGTCGGTGAGCAAGGCCCGAAAGAGACCATCGCCATGAGCCTGCATCGCGGCATCGCGCGTTTCCTGGCGCCGCTGCGCACCTGGGGCCAATTCAATGTGCATGGTCCGGTGGCGGTCGCCTCGGTCCGCTCGACCGAGTGGGTCATGGAGACGCCGAAGCGCGGCACCAATGTGCTGGTGCTGGATGGCAGCGTCACCGTGCGCGCCAAGTCGGGCGCCGGCATCATCCTTGGGCCGGGCCATGGCGTGGACGTCGCCGCCGACGGCACCATGGGCGAGGGCAAGACCTGGGGCGCGGAGCGGGTCGAGAAGACCCTGAAGCGACTGGGATTGCGCTGATCGGCCCACGCGCCCAATCGGTTCGACCATGCGCACCACGATCGGCCGGCTCCATTGGGCGTGGGCAATTGGATGCATGATCCTCGGCCTGGCGATCGGCTGGTGGCAACCGGGTGCCACCAGCGCGATCCCCAGCGCCCTGGAGGGACGCTTCCTTGACGTGCGCCATGTCGTGCGCGGACCGAAGCCGCCGCCCTCGGACTTCGTCATCATCGCGATCGATGACAAGAGCATGGACCGGCTGGAACGGTATCCGCTCCCACGCGGCATCATCGCCGCCGCCATCGACAAGCTGACGGATCTCGGCGCCAAGGTCGTGGCCGTCGACCTGCTGCTGTTCGACCGCGAGCTGGCCGGCGACGGCACCATCCTGCCCACCGGAGACGCCGCCCTCGCACGGGCGTTGATGCGCAATCCGAATGTCATTCTGGCGGCCAGTCAGAAGCAGGACGCGGTCCCGAATCCCGACATTGTCAAACGCAACAACTTCGGCCTCGTGTCACGGAGCGCCGGAACTATGCCGCGGCCGGCCGGAGGCGTCGGATTCCGGCTACCGATCGACAGCCTGGCGTCGATCGCCCACGTGGCGCACGTCAATCTGCTCCGCGATGCCGACGGTGGCGTGCGCCGGATGGCATTCGCGATGCCGATCGGCGAAACGGACTATCTGCCGGCCATGCCGGTGGAGGTCATACGCCTGCTGCGGGATCTGCCGCGCGGCGCCTTGCGGCTGGCCGACGGCGAAAGCGTGACAATCGGCGATTTGAGCGTGCCGGTGGCGCCCGACAATTCCGGCGCGCTCAACCACTACGGAGCCGAGGGAACGTTTCGGACTTTTTCTCTCGTCGATCTGTTGGACGGCCATGTCCTCGAAGACCAGATCGCCGGCCGGGCGATCTTCATAGGCCCAACCTATCTTGGTTCCAACGACATCTTCGCATCGCCTTTCGGACCACAACTGCCGGGTGTCGAAGCGCTTGCCACCGTTGCCGCCAACATCGAAACCAACGAATTCCTGCGCCGGAACGCCTCGACCGTCACCATCGACGTGATCGTTGCCGGATTGCTCGGCGTGCTGGCGTTTTCCGCGGCCAATATGGGATCGCTCGGCCTGGCCGGCGCGGCGACACTGATCCTCTGGCTGGTGACGGCGACAGGCCTGCAGATCGCCTTCTCCCAAGCTTATCTGTGGCTTGATGCGACCACCTACGTCTTCACCTTGGCGGTCGTCGGCCTCGTCACCCTCACCGTCCGCATCGTCCAGCAACGGCGCATCTCCGGCCATTTGATGCGCGAGCGCGACAATCTGGCGCGCTATCACTCGCCGCTGCTGACCGAGTGGCTGGCGGCGCAGCAGCGGCCAAGCTTCAACGAACGCTCGCAGAGCGCGGCCGTGATGTTCGTCGACGTGGCCGGCTTCACCCGCCGCAGCGAGCATCTGGGCCCGACGGCGACGGTCGGTTTCCTGCGCGATCTGCATGGCCGCATTGAGCGCGCCGCGCTCGCCCACCGCGGCGTCATCGAACAGTTCATGGGCGACGGCGCCATGATCATCTTCGGCCTGCCGGAGCCGGCCGGCGACGACGCCGTTCGCTGCCTGGCCGCGGCCCAGCAACTGATCGCCGATCTCGGCGACTGGAACCTGGATCTGAAGCAGGAGGGGGCGGAGCCTGTGCGCCTGCGCTTCGGGCTGCATTACGGGCCGGTCATGGCCGCCCTGCTGGGCGGCGAGCGCCAGGGCCAGATCACCGTCGCCGGCGACACGGTCAATGTCGCCAGCCGGCTGCAGGAAATGGGCAAGGAGCACGCCGCTATCATCGTCGCCTCGGCCGAGTTCGTGGCCAGCGTGCGGGACGTCGGGCGAGCCGACCTGCTGGCCGGGATGCACCGCCTGACCGGACAGACGGTGCGTGGGCGTGACGAGGTCATCGATCTCTGGATCTGGCGCTAAGACGCCGCTCCCGCCCTCCGGCCATCGTCGCATCCGCGATACTGAGCGTCGCCATAGGTGTTCCATTTACACCCGCCGCTTCCTATGGTCTTCTTCAAGTAATAAGAAAATGCCCATGGGGAGGCGGTCGCATCTGAAGGTGCGCATTCCGCCGCTATAGAAGCCGACGTAGATCGGAAGAGGACGGATGCTTGCTTTCTTTCTGAAGCGGCTGGCGTCGCTTGTTTTCACGATGCTGGTCGTGTCGGCCCTGGTGTTCGCCGCCTTCGAATTCACCCCGGGTCAGGTCGCGACCAAGGTGCTGGGCCCATTCTCGACCCAGGACCAGCGCGACCGCCTGATGGAGGAGCTCGGGCTCAACCGGCCGGTCTATGAGCGCTATATCGAGTGGCTGGGCAACACTCTGACCGGCGATCTCGGCTATTCCACGCTCTACAAGATCCCGGTCAACGACATCATCTGGGACCGCCTGGGCAACACATTGCTGCTGGCGGCCATCGCCTTCGCCATCATCGTGCCGATGTCGATCCTGCTCGGCATCACCGCCGGCATGCGCGAAGGCTCCTGGCTCGATCGCACCATCTCGGTCGGCAGCATTGTCACGACTTCGGTGCCGGAATTCGCCTCCGGCGTGTTCCTGGCCTCGATCTTCGTCATCGGGCTGAACTGGCTGCCCGGCACCTCCTCGCTCGACACCGGCGCCGGCTGGTCGATCGCGGCGCAGCTCGTCCTGCCGGTGATGGTGATGGTACTCTACGACCTGGGCTACGTGGTGCGCATGGTGCGCGCCTCGATGGTCGAGGTGATGACGCGGCCCTATATCCGAACCGCGATCCTGAAGGGCCTCAGCTTCCGCAGCGTGATCATGAAGCACGCCCTGCGCAACGCCATGATCGCGCCTTTCACCGTGATCTTGCTACAGATCAATTACCTGATCACCGGCGTCGTGGTGGTGGAGGCGGTGTTCGCCTATCCCGGCTTCGGCCGCATGCTGCTGGATTCGGCGCTGGCGCAGGATGTGGCGACGGTGCAGGCGGCCTCCCTCTTCGCCGTCTTCGTCTCGGTGGCGACGCAGATCGCCGGCGATCTCGGCTACATGATGCTCAACCCGCGCATCCGGTTCAGCTAAGGGGGCGCGGACATGGCAACGATGGAAAGTACCGGCACCGTCTCCCAGCTCTGGGCCAGGGTGCGCCTGCTGCGGGAATCACCGGTTGGCATGATCGGTGCCTTCCTGGTGCTGTTCTGGGTCGTGGTGGCGATCTTCGCACCAATCATCTCGCCGCACGATCCCAACGCCAACAACATGGACGCCCTGAGCGACCCGACGCCGAGTGCGGTCAACTGGCTGGGCGCCGACATGCAGGGCCGCGACATCTTCTCCCGCATCGTCTGGGGATCGCGCACGGTGCTGACGGTGGCGCCGATCGCCGTTTTCGTCGCCTATGTGATCGGTAGCCTGCTGGGCTTGCTCGCCGGCTATTACCGCGGCCGAGTGGATACCGTGATCAACCGAATCTCGGACATCATCCTGTCCTTCCCGGCGATCGTGCTCTATATCATTGTGATCATGCGGTTCGGGCCGAGCGCCTTCAACATCGTGCTGGCGGTCATTTTCATCGCCACACCGCAGATCATGCGCATCGTGCGCGGCATGACTTTGGAGCTACGCGAGCGGGAATATGTGGCGGCGGCGAAGATGCGCGGCGAATCCGCGCTCTACATCATGCTGGCGGAGATCCTGCCCAATGCGCGCGGGCCGCTCATCGTCGATGCCTGTTTGCGCATGGGCTACACCACCATCGCCATCGGCGTGCTCGGTTTCCTAGGTTTGGGCCTGCCGCCGCCGGACCCGGACTGGGGTGGCATGGTGAAGGAGAGCTACGCGCTGATGTCGATCTATCCGCACATGTCGCTGTTCCCGGCGGCCGCCATCACCTCGCTGGTGGTCGGGTTCAGCCTGTTGGCCGACGGCATGCGCGAAATCAGCATGCGCGACTAGGAGGACCGATGAGCGCAGTGGCCCTGGATACCCGTCCCGCCGCGAAAGCCGATACTGCGCCGGTGCTGGAGCTGCGCAATGTCAGCATCTCCTATTTCGTCCGCGCCGGCGAAATGAAGGTGGTGCCCAACATCAGCTTCAAGCTCGGCCAGGGCGAGGCGCTGGGCCTGGTCGGCGAATCCGGCTGCGGCAAGTCCACTGTCGCCTTCGCGGTGATGCAATATCTGGGCACGGTCGGCCGCGTGACCAAGGGCCAAGTCCTGTTCGAGGGCCGCGATCTCGCCAAGATGTCGGCGCAGGAGTTGCGCGCCATCCGCGGCCGCCGCATCGCCATGGTCTATCAGGACCCGATGAGCAGCCTCAATCCGGTGATCCCGATCGGCAAGCAGCTCATGGAAGTGCCGATGATCCATTTCGGCGCCAGCGAGCAGGAAGCCAGCAAACGCGCATTGCAGATGCTGCGCGAGGTGAACCTGCCGGATCCGGAAAGCATGATGGGCCGCTACCCGCATCAGCTCTCGGGCGGCCAGCAGCAGCGCGTGGTCATCGCCATGGCGCTGATGGCGGAGCCGTCCTTGCTGGTGATGGACGAGCCGACGACGGGCCTGGACGTGACGGTCGAAGCTGCGGTGCTGGACCTCGTCGCCCGCCTGCGCGAGAAGCACAACACCGCCATCATCTTCATCAGCCACAATCTCGGCACCGTGGTGCGCATCTGCGACCGCATCGGCGTCATGTATGCGGGCGAGCTGGTGGAGGAAGGGCCGATCACCGAGGTGTTCCGCAACCCGCGCCATCCTTATACGCGCGGGCTGCTGAGCTGCATCCCGTCCTTGAGCGCCGACAAGAACAGCCGGCCGCTGACCGCCATTCCAGGCCAGGTGCCGTCGATCCTGAACCGGCCCAAGGGCTGCGTGTTCCAGCCGCGCTGCCGCTTCGCCGACCCGGCGCGCTGCAGCCAGGACCCGCTGCCCACCCTGCAATTGACGGCGCGGCACAGCGTGAAATGCGTGCGGGCGGAGGAGCTGCCCGCACACGAGAAGCTGCCGGAGGGCATTGCGGCGCTCAATGTCGGCGCCGCGCCGATGGATGCGGAGGAAGTGCTGCACATCGCCAATCTGCGCAAGACCTATCACCAATCGACCGGCATGTTCGGCGGCAAGGGCTACGACGTGCATGCGGTCGACAATATCGACCTCAAGGCCAATCGCGGCCAGACGCTGGCCATCGTTGGCGAGTCCGGCTGCGGCAAATCCACCCTCGCCAAGGTGCTGACCGGCATCGAGCTCGGCACCGAGGGCAATGTGTCCCTGGGCGGCAAGGAGATCAGCAAGCTCGCGGTCGAGGATCGCGACGCGGCGATCAAGCGCGCCATCCAGATGGTGTTCCAGAATCCGGACAGCACGCTCAACCCCAGCCATTCCATCGGCTATGTGATGAGCCGCGCCATCCGTAAGCTGCGGGGCCTCAGCGCGCGCGAAGCGAATGCCGAGACGCACAATTTGCTGAAGACCGTCAATCTGCCGGTCGAGTTCGCGCAGCGCATGCCGCGGCAACTCTCAGGCGGCCAGAAGCAGCGCGTGGCCATTGCCCGCGCTTTGGCCGGCGAGCCGGACCTGATCCTCGCGGACGAGCCGGTCTCGGCGCTCGACGTTTCGGTGCAGGCGGCGATCATCAATCTGCTGGTCGATATCCAGGCGAAGCGCGGCGCAACCTTGGTCTTCATCTCGCACGACCTGTCGGTGGTGCGCTATCTCGCCGACTATGTCGCGGTCATGTATCTGGGCCAGGTGATGGAGTTCGGCCGCACCGAGCAGGTCTTCGCCCCGCCCTATCATCCCTATACCGAGGCCCTGCTCTCCGCCGTGCCGATCGCCGACCCGGACGTGCAGCAGCGTCGCATCATCCTGGAAGGCTCGATCCCCAGCCCGCAGAACCGCCCGGCCGGCTGCCCCTTCGCCACCCGCTGCCCGCGCAAGGTGGGTGCCATCTGCGACACCACCCCGCCGCCGGTGCAGGTTTCCGCCGCCGGCCACCGCATCGCCTGCCACATCCCGCTCGCGGAACTGAGCAAGGTCGGCGACGTGGTGGTGCAATAAGATTGTTGTTGGTGTAGATCGCTCTGCGCCCACAACCCAACCGTCATGGTCGGACTTGGTCCGACCATCCACGAGTTTCTTCGGGCAAAAATCTCGATTGCGGCGGGCAAACTCGTGGATGGTCGCGCCAAGCGCGACCATGACGACCGAGTTCGTTGAGCCGTCGGACGCGTTCCTACCGCTTCCCGGTCAGCCGCCAGCGCAGCAAAGCGAGGCGGTCGTTGCCCCAGAACACTTCGCCGTCGACGATGAAGCTCGGCACGCCGAAGACGCCGAGCGCGACGGCATCGGTCACCGCGTGATGCAGTTTCGCCTTGGTGTCGGAGCTCTTGGACGCTTCGATCAGGCGGCGCGGATCGAGTCCGGCCTCCTTCGCGGCGGCGGAGATGACCGATTCCGTGTCCGGCGCGTCGCGATCGCCCATCACCAGGGCGTAGACCGACCTGGCGAACGGCGCACAGCCTTCCGCCTCGCGTGCCGCCTCTGTCGCCGCCAGGTTGAAGCGCAACCAGTCGTACTTCTCCCACACCACGGGCTTCAGCGGGATGTTGTAGTAGTCGGCCCAGCGCTGCGCATCGATGTTGCGATACTTGGTATCGTACTGGCCGGAGGTCGGCGCGCCGGAGAACGGATCCCATTTGCGCGCCACCATCAACAGGTCGAAATCGAGCGGCCGCCAGGTGACCTCGGCATTGCATTCCTTTTCCAGCGCCGCGATCTGGGTACTGGCGAGATAAGCGTAGCGGCTGTTGAGCGCGAAATAGAAATCGACGTGCTTGGGCATCGGCGTTCCCTGACCATGGGCCGGTGTCATGCTCTCCGCTGCAGTAGATCACAGAGCCGCGCCGCCTGTCGCCTGGGCAATCCATGCAGCGGCGTCACATCGCCCCCGCCGCCCCCGCAAATCAAAAAGCGGCAAGGCCGCCGATATTGTGCGGATTTAGAACGGCTCTAGTTTCGCCCGCTCAACAGCCCGCGTG
>DASZQC010000163.1:0-13364 GCA_035549815.1 Dongiaceae bacterium | reverse complement strand
CCTCCAGCGCGTGGCCGAAGGTGTGGCCGAGGTTGAGCAAGGCGCGATCGGCGGATTCACGCTCGTCCGCGCCGACGATGCGCGCCTTGGCCTTGCAGCTTTCGGAAATGGCGTGACGCCGCGCACTGGCCTCGCCGGAGATCAGCCCCGCGGCATGGCCTTCGCACCAGGAGAAGAAGGCCGGATCGTTGATCAGCCCGTATTTCACCACTTCGGCGTAGCCCGCCAGCATCTCGCGCCGCGGCAAAGTATCCAGTGCCTCGATATCCGCCAGCACCAGGCGCGGCTGGTAGAAGCTGCCGATCAAATTCTTGCCGTGCGCCGTGTTGATGCCGGTCTTGCCGCCGACCGAGGAATCGACCTGGGCCAGCAACGTCGTCGGCACCTGGATGAAATCGATTCCGCGCAGCAGGATTGCGGCGGCGAAGCCGGTGATGTCGCCGATGACGCCGCCCCCCAGCGCGATCAAGGTGGTGCCGCGCTCGGCCTTCAGCGCCAGGAGCCGATCGCACAGGGCCTCCAGCTCGCTGAAGCTCTTGGTCGCTTCGCCGCTCGGCAGCACAATGGAGTCCGCGGCGATGCCGGCCTCGCGCACCGACTGCAGCAGCGCATCCAGATGCAGCCGCGCCACATGCGTGTCGGTGATGACGATGGCGCGCTTCTGGCGCAGCACCGGCGCCGCCAGCTCGCCCGCGCGGGTGATGAGGCCGCCGCCGATCTTGATGTCGTAGCTACGGGGGCCCAGCTCGACGCGGACCACGTCGATGGCCGTCCGATCCACCAGGGTCATGGGCGGGGGGTCATGGATTGGGTTTTCCGTTCAGCTTGGCTTCGATGGCGCGCAGCACGCGCTGCACCGTCACATCGGGCGGACCGTCGGCGCTTTCCACCGTCAAATCGGCCTCGGCATAGGTCGGATAGCGCGCGTCGATCAGCTCCGTGAGCTTCTGGCGCGGATCGACGCCCTGCAGCAGCGGCCGGTCGTTGCGCCGGCCGACGCGCTTCAGCAATTGCTCGAGCTCGGCCTTCAGCCAGATCGACAGGCCGCGCTCTTTCACCAACGCGCGGGTCGACGGGTCCATGAAGGCACCGCCGCCAGTCGCCAGCACATGCACCGGGTTGCCGAGCAGGCGCTGGATCACGCGGCGCTCGCCGTCGCGGAACACCTTCTCGCCATGCAGCGCGAAGATGTCGGAAATGGAACAGCCGCCGGCCGCCGCCTCGATCTCGCGGTCGGCATCGACGAAAGGCAGGCCCAGATTGGCGGCGAGGCGCTTGCCGATGCAGCTCTTGCCCGCACCCATCAGCCCGACCAGAACAATGGTCTTGTCCAGCCGCCGCGCCAAGGCCTGGGCCGAAACCGGGGTCCGACCGCCGGGGCGCGCGCCGCCACGACGATGGTCGATGTCGTCCTCGTCGTCGGTCCTTTGTGGAGTGCCGCCCGAATTCACAGCTGAATTCACAGCGGCCTCGCGTGGATGTGACGTGTTTTGGCCATATTTGCACACTAGCATGAATCGAAAGCTCTGTGGCAAGTTACGCCCCTGCTGCCGCGTCGGCCGAATCCAGCCTAGGTGGCTGGTTTGAAAGGCAAATCACCGGAACTCCAAAGGGGCGAACTGGGCTGCGATGAACAAGCTGATCTTGGTTCTTTTTGTGACACTGATCGTCCTTATCGGGGGCGGGACCGCGTTCCTGGCGCTTTGGGAGCCCGTTCTGCAGCCCGGCACCATGGAGATTTCGATCCCGAATGAGCGCCTATCCCTGCAATAAGCGCACGCGCCTTTTCCACAGCGCTTCGGCGCTGCTGCTGATCGGCGCGCTGTCGGCGGCGCCGGCGCTGGCCCTGTCGCCCGGCGACCCGACACCCATCGGCCTGCCGCAAGGTCAGGCGCCGGACCCGGCGACGCCACCCGCGGGCGGCGGCTCGGTCGGCTCAGGCGGCGTGCAAAGCAACCCGCTACCGCCTTTGCCGGCACCGCCGCCGGAAGGCACGATGGGCGCGGCAACGCCGCCGGCGCCCGGCGCGACGATGCCCGGCACTACGATGCCCGGTACTCCGATGCCTGGCACGATCTCCCAGCCGCAGCAGCCGACGGCGGCGACGCCGGCCGCGCCCGCCAATGCCGGCGCGCCGGGCCTGCTGGAGGATTCCAACAACGGCCTCGGCGCCAATCTGTGGCAGGGCTCCAGCAGCGCGCAGCTCATCTCGCTGATGCCGCGCCTGCCGGCGCCGCAATTGCAGCCCTCCTTGCGCGATCTGCAGATCCGTCTGCTGCTGACCAAGGCGGCCGGTCCGAATGCCGGCGGCGGCATCGACACGTTGGTGCCGTTGCGCGCCGAGCGCCTGCACGCCATGGGCTTCAGCGCGGAAGCGATGTTGCTGAGCAAAGGTGCCGCGGCGGGCGCGCCGGCGGATGCCAAGGGCGCCTTCGAGAAGGCGCTGAGCGAGGGCGACGCCAATGCCTGCGCCAAGGCCGACGAAGCCATCAACGCACAGCAGGTGCTGGACCTCTATTGGCGCAAGGCGCTGCTCTATTGCCAGATCGAGCGCGGCCAGGAGGACCAGGCGCGCATCGGCCTCGATCTGTTGCGCGAGACGCCGGACAAGGACCAGGCGACCAAGGATTACGTGGCGCTCGCCGCCGTCGCGCTTGGCGAGGGCAGCGCGAAGAAGCTGAAATTGAAATCCGAGCCCGACGCGGTGCAGGCCGCCTTGATGCGCAAGGTCGGCTTGAAGCCGAAGAGCGTGCAGGAAGCGGCCAAGCCGAAGCTGGCCGGCCCGGCGGAAGCGGCGGCCATCGCCCGCGATGCCTCGCAGCCGCTCGATCTGCGCATCGAGCGCGGCGAATATGCCTTTGCCATCGGCCTCATCACCGCCGACGAGCTGATCAATCTCTATCGCCAGGTGAAGTTCACCGGCGATCCGCTCACCTTGCCGGACAGCCCCGGCGCGCGTGGCCAGCTCTATCAGGCCGCCGACCAGGCCTTCGATCCGGTGCGGCGCGCGCAGTTCGTGCAGCGCGCCCTGCAGGCGGCGCGGGCGCGCAGCGCCTATTTCTGGACCGGCACGCTCTACCGGCCGATCGCCGACAAGATCACGCCGGCGCCGAATCTCGCCTGGTTCGCACCCGATGCCGCGCGGCTGATGTTCTGGTCGGGCAATGTCGACAAGGGTGGCTTCTGGCTCAATCTGGCGCAAGGCTCGCAGAGCGTGCCGCAGGTGGCGCAGACCGTGCCGGGTCTCAACATCCTGGCGCAGATCGCGGGCCTGAACGGCGCCTACGATTCCGATCCGGTGGCGGCCTGGCAGGCGGCCAATCCCAACAACGGCGCCAGCGCCGACAAGTTGCGCGGCATCCAGGCCGGCCTCGGCCTGCCGGGCGTTGCGGCAGTGTCGTTCCCGGCGCCGAGCGGCGATCTCGCCGCCATCGGCGAAGCCGTGCAGAAGGGCCGCCGTGGCGAAACGGTACTGCTGGCGCTGATCGCTCTCGGCGGCAGGGGCCTCGGCGCGGCCGATGGCGCCACGTTGGCGCAGTCCTTGGGCGGTCTCAACGGCGTCGGCCTCGGTCCGGAAGCCAAGCGCATCGCGCTCGAGGCGGCGATCCTCGCCGGGCTCTGAGTTGGGACGGCAGCGCGCCCTGGCGCTCGATGAGACCGAGCCAGCTACGCGGCGCTGGGACTCCTTCAAGGAAATGCTGACGGCGGAACGCAATGTGTCCGCCAACACTGTCGACGCCTATCGCATCGACCTGAAGAGCGCGGAGGAATTCCTCGACGGCGCTTGCGACCTGTCGGATGTCGGCGGCGATCAGCTCCGCGCCTATCTCGCTCAGCAAGCCAAGCTGAAGCCGACAACGCAGGCGCGGCGCCTGAGTGCGCTGCGCCAGTTCTTCCGCTTCCTCGTCGTCGAGGGAATCCGCGCCGACGATCCGACCGCTTCGCTTGACGCGCCGAAGCGCGGCCGGCCTTTGCCAAAGATCCTGAGCGAGGCGGAAGTGGCGGCGATGATCGAAGGCGTCGCGCGCCAGGACCAGGCGGCCGCCTTGCGCCTCAACGCGCTGATGGAGTTGCTCTACGCCACCGGCCTGCGCGTATCGGAACTGGTCGGGCTCCCGCTCGCCGCCGCGATGCGCGACCAGCCCTACCTGGTGGTGCGCGGCAAAGGCTCGAAGGAGCGGCTGGTGCCGCTGAATGCAACCGCCAAGGCAGCCGTCGCGGCGTATCTCCAGGTGCGCCCGAAATTCCTGCCGCGCTCGGTCAAGGCGTCGCAATGGCTGTTCCCGTCCTCCAGCGGCGCCGGCCATCTGACCCGGCAGCGTTTCGGCCAATTGTTGAAGGAGGCGGCGATCGCCGTCGGCATCCCGCCGGAGCGCGTCTCGCCGCATGTGTTGCGCCACGCTTTCGCCACCCATCTGCTGGATAACGGCGCCGATCTGCGCGCCCTGCAAAAGATGCTGGGTCATGCCGATATCGCGACGACGCAGATCTATACCCATGTGGCGACCGGGCGGCTGGCCGACCTGGTCCGGCAGAAGCACCCCCTGGCCAAGGCGCCGTCCGGGTCCGACAGAACCGCCAAGTCACGCAAAGATTGACAGGTTTGACCCGGACGGCCATTAAACGGGCTGAATTTTCGTTAACTTGCCGCCCGCGTTAACTAATTCGGGGAATTCCATGAGCTTCAAGATCGTCGAGCAGGCGCCGGCCCGGCTGAACCGCAGCGAGTTGGCGGTGCCCGGCTCTCAGCCGAACCTGTTCGAGAAGGCCGCCAAGTCGGCGGCTGACGTGATCTTCCTGGATCTCGAGGATGCCGTCGCGCCCGACGACAAGCCGCAGGCGCGCAAGAATGTCATCCAGGCTTTGCGCGACATCGACTGGGGCACCAAGACCCTGTCGGTGCGCATCAACGGCCTCGACACCCATTACATGTACCGCGACGTGGTCGACGTGATCGAGCAGGGCGGCGAGCGCCTGGATCTGATCATGATCCCCAAGGTCGGCACCGCTTCGGATGTCTACGCCGTCGACATGCTGGTGACCCAGTGCGAGGCGGCGGTCGCGCGCAAGAAGCGCATCGGCTTCGAGATGATCATCGAGACGGCGCTCGGCATGCAGAACGTGCACGAGATCGCCGCGGCCTCGAAGCGCAATGAGAGCCTGCATTTCGGCGTCGCCGATTACGCGGCCTCGACCAAGGCACGCACCACCAATATCGGCGGCGCCAATCCCAGCTATGCGATCCTGACCGACAAGGACGAGCATGGCGACCGCGATACCCATTGGGGCGACATGTGGCACTACGCCATCGCGCGCATGGTGGTCGCCGCGCGCGCCAACGGCTTGCGCCCGGTCGACGGACCGTTCGGCGATTTCTCCGATCCCGACGGCTATCGCGCCGGCGGCAACCGCGCCGGCGTGCTGGGCTGCGAGGGCAAGTGGGCGATCCACCCGAGCCAGGTGGCGCTCGCCAACGAGATTTTCAGCCCCAGCGCCGCGGAAGTGACCAAGGCCCGGCGCATCCTGGAGGCGATGGCCCAGGCGCAGAAGGAGGGGCGCGGCGCCGTGGCGCTGGATGGGCGGCTGATCGACCTGGCGTCGATCCGTCAGGCCGAGGTGCTGGTCGCTAAAGCCCAGCAAATCGCCGGCGCGCACTGAGCAACTCGGTCCCCGCGCGCCTCATGCCCACATTCCTGGATTTCGAAAAACCGATCGCCGAACTGGAAGGCAAGATCGCCGAACTGCGGCATCTCGCCAATGCCGGCGACATGAACATCGCCGAAGAGATCGGGCGCCTGCAGACCAAGGCGGAAAGGCTGCTGAAGCAGACCTACGGCAAGCTCAGCGCCTGGCAGAAGACGCAAGTGGCGCGCCATCCGGAGCGGCCGCACTACTTCGACTATGTCGAGGCCCTGATCGAGGATTACGTGCCACTGGCCGGCGACCGCTCCTTCGCCGACGACAAGGCGATCCAGGGTGGACTCGGCCGCCTGCGCGGCATCCCCGTCCTGATCATGGGCCATGAGAAGGGCAACGACACCGCGACCCGCGTGCGCCACAATTTCGGCATGGCGAAGCCGGAAGGCTATCGCAAGGCCGTGCGCCTGCTGGAGTTGGCCGATCGTTTCAAGCTGCCGGTGGTGACATTGGTCGACACGCCCGGCGCCTATCCCGGCGTCGATGCCGAGGCGCGCGGCCAAGCGGAAGCGATCGCGCGGGCCATCGAATCCTGCCTCAAGGTGAAGGCGCCGTTCGTCTCCGCCGTGATCGGCGAGGGCGGCAGTGGCGGGGCCATCGCGCTGGCCGCCGCCAACCACATCATCATGCTGGAACATTCGGTCTATTCGGTGATCTCGCCGGAAGGCTGCGCCTCCATCTTGTGGCGCAGCGCGGAAAATGCGCAGGACGCGGCGGAGGCGTTGAAACTGACCGCCGCCGACCTGAAATCCCTGGGCGTGATCGACGAGATCGTGGGCGAGCCTTTGGGTGGCGCGCATCGCGGCAAGGACGCCACCATTACGGCCCTGGGCGATGCCATCGAACGTGCGCTACAATCCATGCTGCCGCAGGACGGCACAATTCTGCGTGAACAACGGCGCGACAAGTTCCTGGAAATGGGACGGCGCGGCCTAGCCGCGTAAAGTGGGGCCGCGTAACATAGGCGCCGTATGCCGACACGAATAAACTGCGCCACCGGTAAGTACGACAGGGCAGGGGATTCATGATCCGAAACATATATCGAGGCCGCGCGCTGCGACAGGCTGCTACCGCGATCGCCGCGGGCTGGCTGGTTCTGGGCGCTTCCGTCATCGCCTCGGCCCAGGCGAGCGGCATGGGCATGATGGATTTCGAGGCGGCGCGCGACAGCTTCTTCAATTCCGCCGACCGCGACGGCGATTTCGCTTTGTCGAACGATGAATTGCTGAACGCCATGGGCGTCGCCGACGGCCACCTGTTCGATTGCGAGGACGAAGACGGCGACGGGGTGTGCGGCTATACGGACTATCTGGATTCCGGGCAGAAACTATTCCAGAGCCTCGATGCGAATGGCGACGGGCGCCTGTCGCCGGACGAACTTCAATAATTTCAATTAGTTATCGGTTCCGCAGGGTTTCTCTTTCCGTCCCGTTAGAAATGGTGACGGGGGATGCAACCCTCCAACACAAGGAACCGATATGCGTAGCAAGATCACCCTTTTCCTTTCCAGTGCGGTCCTCGTTTCGGGCCTGAGCCTGCCGGCCTTTGCCGACAAGGGCCACGGCATGTTCGAACGCTCCGACACCGATGGCGACGGCTTCATCAGCAAGGTCGAGTTCGACGCCGGCCGCGACGGCATGTTCGCCAGGCTCGATGCGAACAAGGACGGCGTCGTGACCCAGGAAGAGATGCAGGCCGCCCGCGAAGCCTGGCGTACAAAGATGGGCAAGCCGGCCAACGACAATCAAGACCAGGCGCAAGCCGATCCCGCCAAGAAGAAGCATGGCGGCTTCATGAAGCGCCTGGACACCAATCAGGACGGCCAGATCACGGCCGAGGAGTTCAAGGCCGGCGGCGAGCAGATGTTCGCCAAGCTGGACGCCAATGCCGACGGCAAGATCGCCAAGGAAGAGATCCCGCAGCGCCGCAAGCACAAGCAGCCGGCGGATCAGCCGGCAGGTCAGTCGGGCGAACAGCCGGCGCAATAAGGCGGCTTGCAGGAAGCCGCGGGTGAGGCAATTGTGCAGACCATGGCGCTGACCAATCTGGCGCAGGTAAACCTGATGGGGACGCACGGCGTGCAGTCCGACAGCGTCGATGACGATGCACAATTGCTCCGCGCGGTCGCCGATGGCGATCGCACGGCTTTCAACCGGTTGACGCAGCGCCACTTGGACCGCGCGTTCAGCGTGGCGCTGCGCGTCACCGGCAGCCGCGCCGATGCCGAGGATGTGGTGCAGGAGGTGTTCCTGCGCCTGTGGCAGCGGCCGGATGCCTGGCGACCGGGGCAGGCGCAATTCTCCACCTGGCTTTACCGCGTGGTGGTGAATAGGTGCCTGGATCTGAAGCGCAAGCCGAAGGGCACGGCCCTCGACGCGATCGAGGAGCCGCAGGATCCGAAGCCGAACGCGGAGGCCAGCATGGTCCACGCGGCGCGCGACCGGGCGATCAGGGCGGCGATGGAAAAATTGCCGGAACGTCAACGCGCGGCGCTGACCTTGACTTATACGGCGGGCTTGAAGAATGCCGAGGCGGCCTCCGCCTTGGAGATTTCGGTGAAGGCGCTGGAGGCGCTGTTGGTGCGTGCCAAGCGCGAGTTGAGAGATGCCCTGGCAGGGCAGGGATGGATGCAGACATGACAGATCAGGAAATCTTCGAGCGGCACTTGCAGGCCGGATTGGCGGCCGAGAAGGCGCCCGATCACCTCTATCGCCGGATCGCGCAGATTCCGCTGGAGCATCCGCGCGGCGCCCGCGCGAGCTTTTGGCAGCGCCTGCGGGAACGCTGGTCGGTCGAGACGACCTCCTGGGCCTCGGGCCTTGCGGCCGCGGCGGCCTCTTTGGTCATCGGTCTGTGGCTGGGCGTTGCCGGCGTCGCGTCTGACGCCACCGACACGCAGGATGAGTTCGCTTCCGTGGTCTATAACGACCTGCCGGCGAGCCTGGGAGACGAGCTATGACGCTGACCGGGCGCAAAGGGACGATCGTCGTTGTCGCGCTGATCGTTTCGATCTGCCTCAATTTAGCGGCCGCCGGCCTGATGATCGGCCATCGCTGGCATGATGGGCCGGGACGCGGCGGCATGTGGGGCGCGATGCGCGGTGTTCCCGAAGAGGCGCAGCCCCTGGTGAAGCAAGCGTTCGACGCCAACCGTCCGGAGTTCGATGCCAAGCGTGCGGCGGTCGACGAAGCGCGCCAGCGCATCGCCACCGTCCTGCAGGCCGACGCGATCGATCAGGCCGCGCTGGATGCGGCGATCGCCGACATGCAGGCGCGCATGAGCGAGATGTTCCAGGTCGGCCAGAAGGTCATGGTCGACGTGGCGCAGAAGCTGCCGCCCGAGGTGCGCAAGGAATGGGCCAAGAAGTGGGCCGAAGAGCGGCGCTGGAAGAAAGACTGACCCAGCGTTGCTAGTTCAGGCGACGGCGCGACAGGCACGCGCCGTCGCTGTGCATCCAGCAGCTTTCATCGGCGATATGCATATCCCTCCGCAGCGAGCGGACGGAGTCTTCGTCGCCGGCGGCAAGTGCCGCTGCCAGGGATGCTTCGCTCGCCGCGTCGCGGGCATTGACGCAGGGGATGAAGCCGCAAGGCCCCAGCAAGGCGGCCTCGTAACCCGCCTCGGTCCGCGTGACTTTCAGGATGCGGCCCCAGGAATCGTCGGTGGTCAGCATCATCACCAGCCGTCCGCCCAGCGTGAGCCGCTCCAGCCAGGCGCGGATCGGCCGTGTGGCGCCGGCGTTCACGTAGATGCCATCGGCGGGCGCGAAATCGTAGCCGGTGCCGTCGGCGCAGATCACGGTGACGGCCGGTGTATCGGCCAGGTTCGCGGCGGCAAGTTGTGCCAATCCGGGATCATATTCGATCGCCGTCACCCGCCCTCCCGGCTGCACCAGGCGTGCGATGATCGCCGTGTAGTAACCGCCGCCGACACCGATCTGCACCACATGATCGCCGGGTTGCGGCGCAAGCTGGGCGATCAGACCGATATGCAGGCCGGGCTCGCCATTGTTGATGCCACGCGCCGGGTCCAGCGCGACACAGGCATTGACATAGACCAGCGCCGGATCGTCGCCCGGCGCAATCACATACCCTTCTTCCCGTAGGATGTGCCAGGGACCGGGCCTGAGGAAATCTTCGCGCGGCACGGTCGCGAAGGCGTCGATCAGGCGTGGATCATCGATGCCGCTTTCCTGCGCCAGTTGCGCGGCAAAGGCCGCGCGGATTTCTGTCAGCCTATTTGTTGCCATGCGCGGCGAGGAACTGCGCGACGAGCTTGTTGAACGTGTCCGGCGCCTCGATCGGCGTCTGGTGCAGGCAATGCGGGATGATGGCCAGTTGCGAGCCGGAGATCCGCTCCTGGATCGCCTGCATGGCGGCGACCGGCGTGCCGGGATCCTTCTCGCCGGCGATGATCAAGGTCGGCAAGCTGATCTGCTTCACCTGCTCCAGGTAGTCCAGCGCCTTGATCGCGTGCAGGCAGCCGATCATGCCGGCGGCGGGGGTGCCGCGGATCATGTCGGCGACCCATTTGGTCGTGTCCGGGTCCTTGGCGCGGAACTCGGCGCTGAGCCAGCGTTCCAGCGTCGGTTGCACCTGCCCGCCCAAGCCGTCGCGCTTCACCGCCTCGATCCGCTGGTCCAAGGCCGGCTTCGCCTCCGGCGGCGTGCGGCCCGACGTGCTGCACAAGATCAGTCCGTTGAACCGCTTCGGATGTCGCAGGCCCAGCGCCTGGCCGATCATGCCGCCGATGGAAATGCCGATATAGGTGGCCGGCCGCTCCACGCCGATTCCATCCAGAACGCCGACCACGTCGTCGGCCAGCATCTCCAGGCTGTAGGGAAAATCGGGTGCTGCGCTCTCGCCATGGCCGCGCATGTCGAAGCTGATCACGCGATAGCGCTTGCTGAAATACGCGATCTGGGCGCGCCACATCTGCCGGCTGGTCGCCAGCGTGTGGCCGAGGATCAGGGCCGGCGCGTCGTCCGGCCCGTCAACCTGGCAGGCGATGTCGATGCCGTTGGCCTTGACGCGCATTGCCGTCACCCCGTTCGCGATTGGATGCCAGGATGGCTCAATAGGCGAATTCGGTAAACACCGGATCGACGCTGCCGTTCCAGCGGCCGTGATAGAGCTCCAGCTTCTCTTCCGCCGGGCACTTGCCGCTTTCGGCGATCTCCTGCAGCACGTTGAGGAAGCCGGATTCGTCGCCGCCGATCCGGTCCAAAGCCACACGTCGCTGCAGGCCCGCGCGGGCGATGGCCACCGCGTCCAGCGCGATCTGCCGCACGGTGCGGTCGTGGAACGGCGCCTTCAATGCATGCTTCGGCACGTCGCGGCGCAGTTGCGCGTGGTCTTCCTGTGTCCAGGTCTTCACCAGGTCCCACGCCGCATCGAGGGCCTGGCTGTCATAGAGCAGCCCGACCCAGAAGGCCGGCAGCGCGCACAGGCGGTCCCACGGCCCGCCGTCGGCGCCCCGCATCTCCAGGTAGCGCTTCAGCCGTACTTCGGGGAAGGCGGTGGTGACATGGTCGGACCAGTCGCCCATGCTGGGGATCTCGCCGGGCAGCGCCGGCAATTTGCCTTGCATGAAATCGCGGAACGACTGGCCGCTGGCATCGATATACTTGCCGTCACGATAGACGAAATACATCGGCACATCGAGCATGTAATCGACATAGCGCTCGAAGCCGAAACCGGATTCGAACACGAAGGGCAGGGTGCCGGTGCGGTCCGGATCGGTGTCGGTCCAGATATGGCTGCGGAAACTCATGAAGCCGTTCGGCTTGCCCTCGGTGAAGGGCGAATCGGCGAAGAGCGCCGTGGCGATCGGCTGCAGCGCCATGGAGACGCGCATCTTCTTCACCATGTCGGCTTCGTCGCTGAAATCCAGGTTGGTCTGCACCGTGCAGGTGCGGATCATCATGTCGATGCCGAGCTTGCCCTTCTTCTCCATCATGGATCGCATGATCTTGTAGCGGCCCTTCGGCATCCACGGCGTGTCGGCGCGCGACCATTTGGGGTTCATGCCCATGCCGAGCAGGCCGATCTTCAGTTCCGCGGCGACTTCTTTCACTTGGCTCAAATGACGGCCGACCTCGGAACAGGTCTCATGGATGGAGCGCAGCGGCGCACCGGACAATTCGAACTGCCCGCCGGGCTCCAGCGTGATGCTGCAACCGTCCATCAGCAGCGCGATGACGTTGCCGTTCTCTTCCACCGCGTCCCAGCCGAAGCGGCGCAGGCCGTGCAGCAGCGCGCCGATGCCGTTCGGCTGCTCATAGCTGACGGTGCGCAGGGTCTGGAGGTCGAAGACGAACTTCTCGTGCTCGGTGCCGATACGCCAGTTTTCGCGCGGCTTATTGCCGGCCTCGAAATATTCGACGAGCTGCCGTTTGCTGGTGATGGGCGCGCCGCCGGATTTCGGAGGTGCCGACATGAATGCTCCTATTCCGCGCCGGCCGGATCGCCGAAGGAGTCCCCCGGCGTGCCGATCGGCGCCATTGGATGCGGCGGCCGCAGCTTGCCGTCGCCCAGAATGGCTTGAAAGACGGCCAGCGCGGTGAGCGCCGCCGTGTCGGCACGCAGGATTCGAGGCCCCAGACCAACGGGCGTAACAAAGTCCAAGTCACGCAACCGGTCAAGCTCGCTCACATGAAAACCGCCCTCCGGCCCGCAGAATATGGCCCATGCGTTAGTGGGGCTAACGCTTGTCTCACTACCTGTGAACGCCTTGAACGCATCGGCGATCGGCCGCGCCGGTCCGGCCTCGGCACATAGGATCATGCGCCGATCCTTGGGCCAGCCTTGCAGCAGCGCATCGAATCCGATGGCCGGGCGAATCTCCGGCAGGGTCAGGCGCTCGGTCTGCTCCGCCGCCTCGATGGCGTTGGCGGTCAGGCGCTCGAGGTTGAGGCGCGTTGCGACGGTTCGCCGCGTCACCACCGGCTGGAACACCGACACGCCAAGCTCGGTGCCTTTCTCGATCAGGAAATCCACCGCGTCCTTTTTCAATGGGGCGAAGCACAGCCAGAGGTCGGGGACGCGATCCTGCTCGCGCCGCTTCGCCGTCACCTTCAAGGCGACGTGGCGCTTGTCGTTGCGCGCGATCTCGGCGGCGAATTCGCCGTCGCGGCCGTTGAACAGCACGACTGGATCACCCACGCCGCGCCGCATCACGTTGCGCAGATAATGCTGTGCTCGCTCCTCGGCGGCGATCTCCGCGCCGACGCGCAAATCCTGCGTGACGTAGAGGCGGGGGATCATCCGCGCCTCGGATTTGACTTCACCGCTGCCATCAACGACCTTGTCCCCCATCTGGCCGGGCACCCGGCTTCAACGTGCCACCATTATGAGCAGCGCGCCAAACAATCAATCCGCCAGCGGGCCGCAGGGCCAGACGGACATCAGGGCCGGCAACTGGATCGATGTGTATCTGCCGGTCTCCTGGCGGCCATATGCGCGGCTGGCGCGGATGGACCGGCCGATCGGCACCTGGCTGCTGCTGTTTCCCTGCTGGTGGTCGATTGCGCTGGCAGCGGCGCCAGGGCACTGGCCGAACCTGTGGCTGATGATCCTGTTCGGGATCGGCGCGCTGGTGATGCGCGGCGCCGGCTGCACAGTCAATGACATGATCGACCGTGACATCGACGCCAAGGTGGCGCGCAC
>DASZQC010000162.1:0-9844 GCA_035549815.1 Dongiaceae bacterium | reverse complement strand
TGGCGGTACAGGGCGCGTCCAACAGGACGATGTCGAAATCCTTGGCCTTGCGCCACAAGGCGGCGTCGGCGACCTCGCATTCCACGCTGAAGCGCAGGCGCTTCATGTTCTGCGCCACGCGGTCCAGGCGCTTGCGCGAGCGGTCCAGGGCGGTCACCTGCGCGCCGGCCAGCGCCAGTTGCGCGCTCTTGCCGCCGGGTGCGGCGCACATATCCAGCGCGCGCAGGCCGGCGAGGTTGCCGCCCTCCCCGGAGAGTAGCTTCACCGGCAAACTGGCGCCGAGATCCTGCACCCACCACATGCCCTCGGCATAGCCGGGCAGGTCTTCGATGCGCGGCGACGGGCGGTAATTGTCCGGCGCATGGGCCGGCCGGCGCAGCGTACCGCCGGGCAGGAGGGTGCCGCCCAGCATCTTGGCCCAATGGTCGGGATCGCGCCGCAGGGTGAAATCGAGCGGCGGCTCTTCCAGATGCGCGATGGCGATCTGCGTCGCCTGGCGCACGCCATAGGTCTTCACCCAGCTCTGCCACAGCCAGTCGGGCAGCGAGATGGCGCCGGTGAAATTGCCGCTGCCGGGCGCGAACTGCCGGAAGGTGTCGGCTTCGCGCGCAATCCGGCGCAGCACGGCGTTGACCAGGCCCTTATAGCCCGCTTCGCCGCCGCGCTTTCCCGCCAGGGTCACCATGGTGTCGACCGCGGCATGGGCCGGCGTCTTCAGGAACAGTGTCTGCGCGGTGCCGAGGCGCAGGATGTTGCGGATGGCGCTGGCCCGCGCCGGCAGCGGCTTTTCCAGGCATTGCGCCAGCACGTGGTCGATCTGGCCCAGATGGCGCAGGGTACAGGTAACCAGGGCGCGGACGAATTGCTTGTCGCGGCTGACCAGCCGCTCCAGGTCGCGATGCTCGGAGAGGGCCTCGTCCAGCGGCTTGCGGCGCTTCAGCACCGCCTCGATCAGCTCCAGCGCCACCGCGCGCGCGGAGAGCACGACGCTGCCGGATTCGGGTTTCTCGCTGGTTGCGGCCGGTTCCTTCATGTGCCGCCTTATGCCCCATTGCGGCGGGCGTGTCCAAGGGGGCTTGAACGACGCTGTCTTACCCCAAAAGAAACATCGTCATGGTCGGGCTTGGCCCGACCATCCACGAGTTTCGTTGGGCGAGATACCGCTATTTCCAGCAAACTCGTGGATGCCAGGGCCAAGCCCTGGCATGACGGTTGAGTGGTACTAATAACGTGCGCTGATCCTTACATCTTCTTCGTGTCTTCCAGGAAGAACCGCCCTAGCGGGTTCTGATAGAAGGCTTCGACATTCTTGCCGCAGGCGTTGCGGTAAGGGCTGTAGTAGAGGTCGATCCAGTTCACGTCCTCCTTCGCCATCTTCTGCAGATCGACATACATCTGCTCGCGCTTGGCGGGGTCGAACTCGATGCGGGCCTTCTCGACCAGTTCCTTTACCGCGTCGTTCTTGTAGCGGGTCATGTAGTTCAGGTTGGAATCATGGCCGAGGACGAAGGTGGTCTTCTGGTCCGGGTCCAGGATGTCGTTGGTCCAGTAATTGACGTTGAGATCGTAATTGCCGGCGACCAGCTCGTTCCAGCCGGCGGCAGGGTCGATCTTCATGATGTTGACGGTGACGCCGGCCTGGGCCAGTTGCTGCTGGATCAGGATGGCGATCTGCTCATCCACCTCGTTGCCGGCCTCGACATTGTATTGCAGGCTCAGGTCGGAGGCGCCGGCGGCGGCCAGCATCTCCTTCGCCTTGGCCGGGTCATAGGGCCGCTTCAGGTTGTCCTTGTAGTAATAGAGCGCGCCGGCCGGGATATAGGAATTGGCCACGGTGCCGACGCCGAAGGTGACGGTATCGACGATCGCCTGCTCGTCGATGGCGAAGTCGAGGGCCTGGCGCACCTCTTTCTTCGCCAGCGCGCCATGCTCGTGGTTGATCAGCAAATGATCCTCGCGGGTCGAGGGATCGAGCAGCACGTTCAGCTTGCCCTCATCCTTCAGTTCTGAGATGCGCGAGAAGGGAATGAAGATGCCGCAATCCAGTTCGCCGGCCTGCAATTTCAGCACGCGCGTATTATCGTCCGGCACCGAGATCCATTCGACACCATCCAACTGCACGCGGTTTGCCTCCCAGAAATTCGGGTTCTTCTCCAGAATCACCTTTTCGCCGCGCCGCCATTCCTTCATCACGAAAGCGCCGGAAGAGACCGGATGGTCAGAGACGCCGGCTTCGTCGGCTTCCGTCGCTTTCTTGGACAGGATGGAGATGCCGGGCATGGCGAGCGTCGACAGGAACGGCGCTGTCGGCTGGGTCAGCGTCACCACCAGGGTCTTGGCGTCCTTGGCGACCGCGTCCTTGATCACCGAATAGGTGGCGCCCCACAGCGATTCTTTGTGGTCGCGGATACGTAACAGGTTCCAGGCCGCATCCTCCGCCGTGATCGGCGAACCGTCGGAGAATTTCGCATCGCGCAGCGTGAAGGTGTAGGTGAGCTGGTCGTCCGACACGGTCCAGCTTTCGGCGAGGCCCGGCTCCAGCTTGGTGCCGGTCTTGTCGACGCGCACCAGCACGTCATACATGTTGGAAAAGACCCAGAAATCGACGTTCTGCGCCGTCTTGATCGGGTCCATGGTGGTGCCGTCCTCGCGCCGGCCGATGGTCAGGACGCCTTCGGCGGTGGCGGCGGCGATGTCGCCGGCGAGAATGCTCAGCGCGCCGGCCAGGATCAGGCCGTATCTCAGTTTCGCTTTCATGGTTCGTCTCCCTGTTTACGCGGTTGGTGGTAGATCGAAATGGCAGGCGACCTGCGCGTCGCCCACCGAACGCAGTTGCGGCGCTGTGCCTTGCGCGCAGATCTCCTGCGCGTGCGGGCAGCGCGGATGAAACGGGCAGCCAGTCGGCAAATCGAGCGGGCTCGGCGGTTCGCCGCGCAACTGCGCCGGGGCCAGCGCGCGATCCGGGTCGATGTCCGGCACGGCGGCCAGCAGCGCCCGCGTATAAGGATGCTTCGGCGCCGCGAAGACCTCTTCCGTCGGGCCCAGCTCGACGATGCGGCCCAGATACATGACGGCGACGCGCCGACACAGATGCCGCACCACGCCGAGATCATGCGAGATGAAGATCAGCGACAGATTCATCCGCCGCTGCAGCTCCATCAGCAGGTTCAAGATCTGCGCCTGGATCGAGACGTCGAGTGCTGCCACGCATTCGTCGGCGATGATCAGGCTGGGCTCGATGGCCAGCGCCCGGGCGATGCCGACGCGTTGGCACTGGCCGCCGCTCAATTGATGCGGCTTGCGCCGGGCCAGGTCCGGCGACAAGCCGACCAGGCGCAGCAACTCGACGACGCGCGCCGGGATTGCCTCGGCCGCGGTCTTGCGATGCACCCGCAGCACTTCGGCGACGGCCTCGCCGACATCCAGCTTGGGATTGAGCGAGGCGTATGGGTCCTGGAAGATCATCGCCGCCCGCGCGCGCAGCTTGGCGATCGAAGCCTTGTCGTGGGTGGAGATCAGGTCACCGTCGAAGCGGACCTCGCCAGCCTGGCTGTCGACCAGTTGCAGGATGGCGCGGCCCAAGGTGCTCTTGCCGCAGCCGGACTCGCCGACAATGCCCAGCGTCTCGCCTGGCGCCACCGAAAGGCTGACCTGGTTCACCGCGTTCACGTAGCGCACGCCCAACCCAGGCAGGGTGATTCCGGGCAGGCCGATGCCGCCGCTGCGGAACCGCACCTCCAGGTCGCGCACGTTCAACAGGGGCAGGGGTGCCGTCATGAGGCGGCTCGCAGCGGCGTGGCGAAGTGGCAGGCGACGACGCGCCCACCCTTATTCTGCGTGTCGACAGGCGCAAGCGCCGGCCGCTCCCGGCGACAGATGTCCGCGGCGCGCGGGCAGCGCGGATGAAAGCGGCAACCCTCGGGAAAGGCGCCGACCATGGGTGGCTGGCCGGGAATCGCCGGCAGTTGCGCGGCCGGCCGCGCCGCGCCCGGCTGGCATTTCAGCAGCGCCTCGGTATAGGGATGCGCCGGCGTCCGCAGCAGGTCGCGCTTGGCGCCGCGCTCCATCACCCGGCCGGCATACATGACCGCCAGCGAATCGCAGGTCTGCGCCACCACGCCCAGATTGTGCGTCACCAGCAGGATGGCGAGGCCGAGCCGGTCGCGCAGATCGAGCAACAGACGTAGCACCTGCGCCTGCACCGTGACGTCGAGGGCGGTGGTCGGCTCGTCGGCGATCAGCAGCTTGGGCCGACAGGCTAGCGCCACCGCGATCATCGCGCGCTGGCGCATGCCGCCGGAGAATTCGTGCGGGAATGCGCCGACGCGTTGCGCCGGGTCGGGAATGCCGACCTGGCGCAACAGGTCTATAGCGCGATCCTTCGCTTCTTTGGGACTTGCGCCCTCGTGATAGCGCACGCTCTCGGCGATCTGGTCGCCGATGCGCATGACGGGATCGAGGTGCGAGCTGGGATTCTGGAAGATCATGCCGATCTCCACCCCGCGCACCTTGCGCATCTCCGCTTCGCTTAGAGGAACAAGGTCGCGGCCTTTCAGCGCGACCGAGCCCCCGGCGATGCGCAATTGCGGCGGCAGCAGGCGCATCAGGGCACGGCACGTCACCGTCTTTCCCGATCCGCTCTCGCCGACCAGGCCCAGCACCTCGCCTTCGCGGATATCCAGGTCGACGTCTTCCACCAGGACCCGCTGTCCGGCGGCGATCGACAAATTGCGCGCCGACAACAATGTCATGATTGCCTCAGCCCGAAACGCTCGGCGAGGCCGTCGGCCAGCAGCGAGAAGCCGAAGGCCATCAGCACGATGGCGAGGCCGGGGAAGGTGGTGATCCACCAGGCGGTGGTGATGAAATTCTGCCCCTCGGCGATCATCACGCCCCACTCGGCGGTCGGCGGCTGTACGCCAAGGCCGAGATAGGAGATGGACGCGCCGGACAGCACCACCAGCACGACGTCCGACATGGAGAAGACGAAGGAACCGGCGATGCAATTGGGCAGGATATGGCGGAACAGGATGCGGAAGCGGCCGAAGCCCAGCGAGCGCGCCGCCAGGATGAAGTCGCTGGTCTTCAGCACCAGCACCTGCGCCCGCACCAGCCGCGCATAAGAGACCCATCCGACCAGCGCCAGCGCGATATAGAAGCTGGTCAGGCCCGGCCCGAGGATGGCGATGATCGCCAGCATCAGCACCAGGAACGGGAAGGCCAGCACCACATCGACGACGCGCATCAGGATCGTGTCGACCCAGCCGCCGGCATAGCCGGCGACCGAGCCGAGCGTGGTGCCGATGATGAAGGGGAACAATACGCCCAAGATTCCCATCTGCAGGTCGATGCGCGCGCCATGGATGACGCGCGAGAGGATATCGCGGCCGAAATTGTCGGTGCCGAGCAGGTGCAACAGGTTCGGCGCCTGGAGCTTTTCCGGCAGGTTGTGCGCGATAGGGTCATAGGGCGCGATCCAGGGCGCGAAGATCGCCACCAGCGCCCAGCCGATGATGATGGCCGCACCCAGCCGCAGGTTGGTATTCGCGCCGCCCAGGTGCAGTGCGCCGAACCGCGCCATCCAGTTGCCGCGCGAGAGGGCCCCAGCGCTCATGACCTTGCCGCTCATAGCTTCACCCGCGGATCCACCGCGACCGTCAGCACGTCGGCCAGGAAATTCAGCACCACGGTCGCGCAGGCGAAGACCAGGGTGACGCCCTGCACGACCATGTAGTCGCGGGTGAAGATCGCGCGCACCAGCAACTGCCCCATGCCGGGCAGCGAGAACACCGTCTCCACCACGACGCTGCCGCCGATCAGCCAGCCGACATTGATGGCGAGCAGATTGATGGTGGGGATGAGGGAGTTGGGCAGCACATGGCGCCGGAACACCCAGCTCTCCGGCAATCCCTTGGCGCGCGCCGCCGTGGCGTGGTCGGAGGCCAGCTCCTGGATCATGCTGGCGCGCAGGTTGCGGGTCATCACCGCGGACATGGCGAGCGCCACGGTCAGGCACGGCAGGATCATGTGGTGCAGCTTGTCCAGCGCATCCTCGCCATAGCCCGCCACCGGAAACATGCCGAGCGTCACGCTGAACAGGATGATCAGCATGATGCCGAGCCAGAAGGGCGGGAATCCCAGGCCCGCCGTGGTGACGACGCGGATCGCGTGATCGGTGGCGCCGCCGCGCCTCAATGCCGCAACGCTCGCCAGCGGAATGGCGATGAGCAAGGTCAGCAGCACGCTGCCGAAGACCAGCAGCAAGGTCGGCATCACGCGGTCGGCGATCAGCGGCAGCACCGGCATCTTGTAGAGGATGGAATGACCCATCTCTCCAGCGCCGAGATTCTTCAGGAAGGCGAGATACTGCGCCAACAGCGAATCATCGAGGCCATATTGCGCACGGATGCGGGCGACAGCCTCCGGTGTCGCCTTGGTGCCGAGCAGGAGGCGCACCGGATCGCCGGGGATCGACTTCACCAGGAAGAAGGACAGCACGCTGATCCCGAACAGCACCGGGACGAGCTGCAAGGGGCGCGTCAGCACGAAGGAATAGCGGTGCATCAAGATCGCTCACGCGGCAAGGGTCTCCTTCCCCCAAGCTGGGGGAGGGCAGGGGTGGGGGTTGTTCTATCTTGCGAGGATTGAGTCGAGCGGAAGCGCCGTCGCCCCCACCCTAGCCCTCCCCCGCCTCGGGGGAGGGGATGCTGTGCAGCGAAAGGTATCAAGATCGTTTGCACGCTACCCTCGATGCCGCCCCAGAAAGTCCAGCAGCGCCGGATAATATGCGTGCGGCTCCTCATAGAAAGGCATGTGCGACGAGTTCGGGAACACCTTCAGTTCCGCGTTCGGCAGGTGCTGCTTCATCCTGAGCGCGCAGGCCGGGGTCAGCTCGTCATGCTGGCCACAGGTGATCAAGGTCGGCACCGTGATCTTGTGCAAATCGGGAACGCGGTTCCAGTCCTTGAGATTCCCGGTATAGAGGAACTCGTTCGGCCCCTGCATGGCCACGTAGGGCCCCATGTTCCAATCGTCGAGCGAGCGCTTCACCGGCGCCGGCCACTCTTCCAGCCGGCAGACATGGCGGTAATTCAGCAGCGTGATCGCCGCCATGTATTCCGGATGGGTGATGGTGCCCTGGGCCTCGTGCCGTTGCATCATCGCAATGGTCTCGGAGCCCAACGCGCCGCGCAGGCGCTCCAGCTCGCCGATCAGGTGCGGCATGTCGGCGACGGTATCTTCCAGCAGCAGCGTCTTCAGCTTGTCGGAATGATGCACCGCATATTCGATGGCGAGCCAGCCGCCCCAGGAATGGCCGAGCAGATGCACCTTGCCCAGCTTCAGCGTGGTGCGGATCGTCTCCACCTCCTCGACATAGCGCGTGATGGTCCACAGCTTTTCATCGGTCGGCCGGTCCGACTTGCCGGTGCCGAGCTGGTCGAAGGTGACGACGCGGAATCCATGATCGGCGAGGAAGGAATGCGCTTCGCGCAGATAGTCGCAGGGCAGGCCCGGCCCGCCATTCAGCAGCAGGACCACGTTATCGCCGCTGCCGAAGCTGTATGTCACCACGCGGTATTTGCCGATCGCGACCTCTTCGGTCCGATCCGGCGCACGCTCGCCCCACATTGTTTGGCCTCCCGACGGACTTCGTTGGGTCCGCAGAGCCTGACCATAGAGCAGATCAGACGGCGAGGAAACAGCGCAGCGGCGGGGCTAGGAATGATCGCTCCGAGTATCCGGATCCGATCACGGCCGTTGCGCGCCTGCTGCCGAGAATTGCGTCAGATTTCGCGGGCGCTGCCGAACTTGTAGGCCAAGCTGCCCGTTTCCAGGGCAGCCTGCCAACTATCAGTTCTGCTAGGACTCAGCTCCAGGGACCGCGGCGGTGGGAATTGGGAATGGTCGAACGCCGCACCGTCGCGTTCGGCGCGTAGGCGTCCGCCGTAGCGGTTTCCGCGGCACCATCCTCCATCGCCAGCAGGCGGTCGATGCGGTTCTGCGTCGCCGGATGGGTGGAGAACAGATTGTCCGCGCCCTGGCCATGCAGCGGGTTGATGATGAACAGATGCGCCGTCGCCGGATTGGCTTCCGCTTCGTGGTTCGGGATCTGCGCGGCGCCGTTCGATATTTTCGCCAGCGCGCTCGCCAGCGCGCGCGGCCGGCCGCTGATCGCGGCACCTACGCGGTCGGCCTCATATTCGCGTGAACGCGAGATGGCGAACTGCACCAGCATCGCGGCGATCGGCGCCAGCAGCATCACCAGCAAGGCGCCGATGCCGCCCAGCGGCGATTCACGGTCGCGGCTGCCGCCGCCGAAGAACAGGGCGAAGTTCGCCAGCATGCCGATGGCGCCGGCCAGCACCGCGGTGACGGTCATGGTGAGGGAGTCGCGGTTCTTCACATGCGCCAGCTCGTGCGCCATCACGCCGGCGACCTCGTCGCGGTTCAGCATTTTCAACAGGCCGGTGGTCGCGGCGACGGCCGCGTTCTCCGGGTTGCGGCCGGTGGCGAAAGCGTTCGGCTGCGGATTGTCGATGACATAGACCTTGGGCATGGGCAGGCCGCCGCGCTGGGCAAGCTGCGCGACCAGATTGTGAAACTCCGGCATCTCGCCCGCGCTCACCTCGCGCGCGCCATACATGCGCAGCACCAGCTTGTCCGCGTTCCAATAGGCGAACAGGTTCATGGCGCAGGCGATCGCGAAGGCGATCAGCATGCCTTGCTGGCCGCCGACCAGGAAGCCGGCCGCCAGGAACAAACCGGTCAGGGCCGCCAACAGCAAAGCGGTCCGCATATAGGCCATGTCGCTTGACCCCTCCTTCGGGTCGATGATGGTCCTTTTTGAAGCTTCCTATCAGATGGTCCCGCGCCGCCGGCAATCAAGATGGCCCTACCGCCGTCAGGCTTTCTCCGGGCGGTGGGCGATGACCTCTTTTTCGCGCCGGGCCAAGGGCCTATAAGATGCCGGCATGGCTACGCCTCCCCGCGATTCCAAGCCGGCCCACCCGAAATCGGCAACCGCACCGGTTGCGCAAGACCCCGCACCTGCACCAGACGCCGCGCCTGCAAAGGACGATGCGCCAAAGGCATCGTCGCCGGAGGTGAAGCGGCCGCGTGAGATCGGGGGGCCGACCGGCCCCGAGCCGACGCGCTACGGCGATTGGGAGCGCAACGGCAGGGTTAGCGATTTCTGAACGACATGGCGGGCAAGCTTTCCTCGACGTTGCAGCAAGGGCACGATGGCCGGAAGAAACCGGGCCGTTCCGCCCTCTCACCCCAACGTGATTCGCAGACACGGACAGGCAATTTCTAAATTCACCTGATGAAATGCGGACTGCATAAAATCCTCTCGGCCTTGCGCCTGCTGGCCCTGGCGGCGATTGCAGCCGGTGCGCTGGCGGCGCCCGCTGCGGCGCAGAGCCTGGTGGGCCAGAGCGAGGACGGCGCGCCCAGCCTGGTGCAGCCCTTTTCGCCGATCTTGCCGGAAGGGCCGGCAGCGCCCGCGGCACCCGAACACACCTATGCCGCGGTGAAGCTGACCACGATGCCGGCACCCATCGTGGTGGAGCTGTTCACCTCGGAAGGCTGCTCCTCCTGTCCGCCGGCCAACGAGCTGCTGGGCGAGCTGCGGCAACGGCAATATGTGCTGCCGCTCTCCTTCCATGTCGATTACTGGGACTATATCGGCTGGAAAGACCGGTTCGGCGACCCCGGCTTCACGCGCCGCCAATATGCCTATGCCGAGGCGCAGGGCAATTCGATGGTCTACACGCCGCAGATGATCATCGCCGGCGCCATCGACGTCGTCGGCTCCGATCGCGCCGAGGTCGACAAGGCGCTG
>DASZQC010000161.1:0-3991 GCA_035549815.1 Dongiaceae bacterium | reverse complement strand
GCGGCGCGGGCGGTGCGGTGGGCGAGCTGCGACAATTCCGCGATCAGATCGGCGCGCACCGGCACCGCCATTTCCGCCGCCGCGGTCGGCGTCGGCGCGCGGGGGTCGGAGGCGAAATCGATCAGAGTCGTGTCGGTCTCGTGCCCCACGGCGGAGATCAGCGGAATGCGGCTGGCCGCTGCGGCGCGCACCACGATCTCCTCGTTGAAGGCCATCAGGTCTTCGAGCGAACCGCCGCCGCGCGCGACGATCAGCAGGTCCGGGCGCGTCACCTTGCCGCCCTCGGCGATCGCGTTGAAGCCGTGGATCGCCTCGGCCACCTGGCGGGCCGCGCCTTCGCCCTGCACCAGCACCGGCCACAACAGCACATGGCGCGGGAAGCGGTCGGCCAGGCGATGCAGGATGTCGCGGATGACCGCCCCGGTCGGCGAGGTGACGATGCCGATGACATTGGGCAGCAGCGGCAGCGGTTTTTTGCGCCCCGCGTCGAACAGGCCTTCGGCCGCCAGCTTCTTCTTGCGGTCCTCCAGCATCTTCAAGAGGGCGCCGATGCCGGCCAGCTCCATGCGCTCGACCACGAGCTGGTATTCGGAGCGCTCGGCATAGGAGGTGATGCGGCCGGTGGCGATCACCTCCAGCCCATCCTCCGGCACGATACCGAGCTTTCCGGCGACGCCTTTCCAGCAGACGGTCTTGATCGCCGCGTTCTCGTCCTTCAGTTGCATGTAGAGGTGGCCGGAGGCGGCGCGTTTGAAGCCGGAGATCTCGCCTTTCACCCGCACGCGCTCGAAGCCGCCCTCGAGCGTGCGCTTGATGGCAAAGGCCAGCTCGCTGACCGTCACTTCGGCGAGGTTGTGGGTGGGCGGAACGTGGCTCAGAATTTCCCCGGTCGTGGGGTCGATGCGAATCTCTGTCATAGGGTCGTATTCTATGTTATCGGGGGACGCGCGGTCACGGGGCTTTAGGACGGTTTTTCCATGCGGATTCTGGTGGTCGGATCGGGCGGGCGCGAGCATGCCCTGTGCTGGAAAATCGCCGCCTCCCCCCTCTGCGACAAGCTCTATTGCGCACCCGGAAATGCCGGCATCGCCGCCGACGCGGAATGCGTGCCCATCGGCGTCGAGGAATTCGACAAGATGGTCGCCTTCGCCAAGGAACAGAAGATCGACCTCGTTGTCGTCGGGCCGGAAGCTCCGCTGGTGAAAGGCATCGCCGACCGGATGCGCGACGCGGGTATTGTCACCTTCGGCCCCAGCGCCAAGGCGGCGGAGATCGAGGGCTCCAAGGGCTTCATGAAGGACCTCGCCGCCAAATACAATGTCCCCACCGCGCGCTATCAGCGCTTCACCGATGCCGCCGCGGCCAAGAAATTCGCGCGCACTTTGCCGACACCCGTCGTGATCAAGGCCGATGGCCTCGCCGCCGGCAAGGGCGTGGTGATCGCCGAAAGCCATGCGGAGGCCGATGCCGCCATCGACGACATGATGCTGAACCATCAGTTCGGCAATGCCGGCGACAGCGTGGTGGTCGAGGAATTCCTGGATGGCGAAGAGCTTTCCTTCTTCGCGCTGTGCGATGGCGAGACGGCGCTGCCGCTGGCCAGCGCGCAGGACCACAAGCGCGTCGGCGACGGCGATACCGGCCCCAACACCGGCGGCATGGGCGCCTATTCCCCGGCGCGGGTGGCGACGCCGGAGATCGAGCGCCGCATCATGGACGAGATCGTCCTGCCGACCGTGGCCGGCATGAAGGCGGAAGGGCGGCCGTTCCAGGGCGTGCTGTTCGCCGGCATCATGGTGACCAAGAACGGGCCGAAGCTGATCGAGTTCAACGCCCGCTTCGGCGACCCGGAATGCGAGGTCCTGTGCCTGCGACTTATGTCTGATTTGGTTCCTGCATTGCTGGCTTGTACAGACGGCACGCTGAAGAACTTCGCCTTGCGCTGGTATCCGGACAGCGCGGTGACGGTGATCATGGCGACCGAGGGCTATCCCGGTTCGGTCAAGAACGGCAGCGTCATCCGGAACCTGCCGCAGAAAAGCGAGGATGATCGCATCGTGTTCCATTGCGGCACCAAACGAAACGCCCAAGGCGAGATCGAGGCGCATGGGGGCCGCGTGCTGGCCGTCTCGGCGCTCGGCAAAAGCGTGCGCGAGGCGCAGCAGAAGGCCTACGCGCTGGTCGACACGATCCGATGGCCGGAGGGCTTCTGCCGCCGCGACATCGCCTGGCGTGCGATCGAGCGGGAGGCGGTCCGATGAGCGAACTCTTCGCCCCCGGCTTCAAGGCCGAGCCCTATTGGTGGGACGACGCGCCGCGTCCGGCCAAGAGCGACGCGACGTTGCCGCGCGAGGTGGACGTGCTGGTGGTCGGTGCCGGCTATACCGGCCTGATGGCGGCGCGCGAGACCGCCAAGGGCGGCCGCTCCACCCTGGTGATCGACGCGGAGAGCGCCGGCTGGGGCTGCTCCAGCCGCAATGGCGGTCAGGTCTCCACCAGCATCAAGCCGAGCTTCACCGCGCTCAGCGGCAAGCACAACGAGCAGACTGCCTTCGGCATCCGGCGCGAAGGGCTGCAGGCGCTGGATTACATCGAAGACCTGATCCGCGCCGAGAACATCGACTGCGATTGGGCACGGGTCGGCCGCTATCACGCCGCGCACAATCCGAAGCAGTACGAGGCGCTGGCGGATTTCCACAAGAACCAGCCCAAGGGCCTGGAAGTGCCGATGGAGATGGTGCCGCGTGCCGAGCAGCATCGCGAGATCCCGACCGATCTCTATTACGGCGGCGCCATCTATCCGCGCCATGCCAAGCTGCATCCGGGCAAATATCACCTCGGCCTGCTGCGCGTGGCGAAGGAAGCCGGCGCGCAGGTGGTCGATCATTGCCCGGCTATCGCGATCCAGCGCGACGGCCAGCGTTTCCGCGTGCAGACGGCGAAGGGCGAGGTCAGCGCGCGCAACGTCGTCATCGCCACCAACGGCTATAGCGGGCCGCTGTCGCCCTGGCATCGCCGCCGCGTCATTCCGATCGGCAGCTACATCATCGCCACCGAGCCGCGGCCGGCGGAGGAGATGCGCAAGCTGATCGTCAACGACCGCATGGTCAGCGACACGCGGCGCGTCGTCTTCTATTACCGCCTATCGCCCGATCACCGCTCCATCCTGTTCGGCGGCCGCGTCGCCTATATGGAGAGCAACCCGCTGGTCAGCGCGCCGAAGCTGCATGCCTGCCTGACCGAGATCTTCCCCAGCCTGAAGCAGACCCGCATCAGCCATTCCTGGATGGGCTTCGTCGCCTACACCTTCGACACCTTGCCGCATCTGGGCCAGCAGGACGGCCTGCATTACGCCATGGGCTATTGCGGCTCCGGCGTGTCGCTCGCCACGTATTTCGGCATGCGCGTGGGCCAGCAGGTGCTGGGCAAGGCGGAAGGCAAGACCGCCCTCGACAACGTCGCCTTCCAGACCCGGCCGCTCTACACCGGCAACCCCTGGTTCCTGGCGCCGTCGGTGTGGTGGTACCGGCTGCTGGACAAGATGCCGATTTAGCGACCGCTCCCTCCGCACCCTCATTGTCATCCCGGGCAAGCGCAGCGCGACCCGGGACCCATGCCATCCAACCGCGCCACCGATGGGCCGAATGGGTCCCGGCTCGCGCAGCTTCGCTGCTTGGCCGGGATGACAACTAGAGGAGCCGCCCGGCTCTAGCGTCTGCCTTGAAAAAACGCCCTCAGCAGGGTCGCACTTCGCGTCTCATCGAGCCCGCCGAACACCTCCGGGCGGTGGTGGCAGGTCGGCTGCTGGAAGATCTTCGGGCCATGCTCCACGCCGCCGCCCTTCGGGTCACGGGCGGCGAAGACCAGGCGGCGAATGCGCGCGAAAGAGATCGCGGCGGCGCACATCGGGCATGGCTCCAAGGTCACGTAGAGATCGCACAAGGGCAGGCGCTTTTCCTTGCGCCCGGTGGAGACGGTGCGAATGACCAGC
>DASZQC010000160.1:0-12360 GCA_035549815.1 Dongiaceae bacterium | reverse complement strand
GGCATCGATTGCCGCAAGGCCGGGCGCACCGCCGCCTGGGTCATCTCGCGCACCGCCAAGCGCGTCGGCAAGGTCGGTATCCTGGTCGGCACGCATCGCTACCTGGGGCAGGAGCTGGCGGAGATCAGCTTCCGCAGCTATTTCCGCGAACACGCGCCGGACTTCCGCCTGCTCGAACCCCTGTTCAATCTCGACGAGGATCGCATCGCCTACGAGGCGACCGTGGACCTGCTGGCCAAGAATCCGGATCTGGTCGGGATCTATGTCGCCGGCGGCGGGATGGAGGGCGTCATCGGCGCGCTGCGCGACGAGAAGGCCGGCCATCGCGTGGTCGCCGTGTGCAACGAACTCATCCCCGAAACCCGCACGGCGCTGATCGAGGGCGTGATCGATCTGGTGATATCGACGCCCTTGCCATTGCTCGCCGCCAAGACGGTCGATGCCATGGTCGCCTCGCTGTCCGGCACTGAAAGCGAAGGGCCGCGCCAAATCGAGCTCCAGGCGGAGCTGTTCATTTCCGAGAATATCTAGCGCGGCCGGCAAATGGCCCGCCGGCGCATGATAGTTTTTGCAAGAAAATGCAACAAATGGGTTCATAGGATCGCGGCAGCCAGTTTAGCCATGTGGCATAGATATTTCAATTGATCCAGAGATAAGAATGTTTATTCTGACAACCGCACAGCGTATTTCACAGGCGGCGGACAAATGCATCGTCGCTGAGGGGGCCTGACACAGTCCCACAAAGGTGATCGCCTTGCGGGGCGATCAGGTGCTGAATGATGTCGGCGCGAAATCGTGCCACGGATTTTGGAGTTGGCCGGCAGGATCGCGGGCCATGACGCTCCCAACACAGGGGTTCCCCGTTCAGGGGAAGGAGAACCGGCGGGCGCGCGCTCACCGGACATAAAGACGGAGGAGGAAAAATGAAACGATTTCTGCTTGGCTTTGCGGTCTTGCTGGCGATGAGTTCGCCATCGCTCGCCGCCAATATCGGCGTATCGATGGCAAAGTTCGACGACAACTTTCTGACCGTGCTGCGCAATGGCATGCAGGATTACGCCGCGACCAAGGACGGTGTGAGCCTGCAGGTCGAGGATGCGCAGAACGACGTCTCGAAGCAGTTGAGCCAGATCCAGAATTTCATCGCCCAGGGCGTCGATGCCATCATCGTCAACCCGGTCGACACCGACGCGACCCCGGCCATGACCAAGCTCGCGGTCGCGGCCAACGTGCCGCTGGTCTATGTCAACCGCATGCCGTCCGACAATCCGCTGCCGCCGAAGGTCTCCTTCGTCGGCTCGAACGAAGTGGATTCCGGCACGCTGGAGATGCAGGAAGTCTGCAAGCTCATGGGCGGCAAGGGCAACATCCTGGTCCTGATGGGCGAATTGTCCAACCAGGCCGCGCGTCAGCGCACCCAGGACGTGCATGACGTGATCGCGAAGCCGGAATGCTCCGGCATCAAGATCGTCGAAGAGCAGACCGGCAACTGGGACCGCACCCAGGGCACCGACCTGATGACCAATTGGATCAGCTCGGGCGTGCAGTTTGACGCGGTCGTCTCCAACAACGACGAAATGGCCATCGGCGCCATCCAGGCGCTGAAGGCCGCCGGCGTCGACATGAACAAGGTCATCGTGGCCGGCGTCGACGCGACGCAGGACGCCTTGGCCGCCATGAAGGCGGGCGATCTCGATGTCACCGTGTTCCAGAACGCGGCGGCACAGGGGTCCGGCGCCGTCGACACCGCCCTCAAGCTGGCGGCGGGCGAGACGGTCGAATCCATGGTCTGGGTGCCGTTCGAACTGGTCACCCCGGCGAACATGGATCAATATCTGTCGAAGAACTAAGCCGCCAAGGCAGGTGGGGGCGCGCTTTCGGGTGCGCCCCCGTTCCTTCGTTCCGCGCGTGGGAGTTGGAGCGGGATGAGCAATGCAGTGACCTCGCGGACCGCCGATCGCAGCACCGCCGCCGCCAATGCCGGCGCTTTGCTGGAAGTGGCCGGCGTGCGCAAGGAATTTCCGGGAGTCCTGGCGCTCGATGACGTGTCGTTCCGCCTGAAGGCGGGGTCGGTGCATGCCCTGATGGGCGAGAACGGCGCCGGAAAGTCGACGCTCATGAAGATCATCGCCGGCATCTACCAGCCGGATTCCGGCACCTTCCGGCTACGCGGCCAGGATATCCGCTTGCAATCGCCGCTGGATGCGCTGCAGAACGGCATCGCCATGATCCATCAGGAGCTGAACCTGATGCCCTACATGACGGTGGCGGAGAATATCTGGATCCGGCGCGAGCCGAAGACCAAGCTGGGCTTCGTCGACCATGGCGAACTGCGCCGCAAGACCGCCGACCTGTTTCGGAAACTGAAAATCAACATCGACCCCGAGATCGAGGTGCGCGAGCTGTCGGTGGCCAACCGCCAGATGGTGGAGATCGCCAAGGCCGTCTCCTACGAATCCGACGTGCTGATCATGGACGAGCCGACCTCGGCCCTGACCGAGAAGGAGGTCGCGCATCTGTTCGAGATCATCCGCGACCTGCAGGCCCAGGGCAAAGGCATCGTCTACATCACGCACAAGATGAACGAGCTGTTCGAGATCGCCGACGAAGTATCGGTGTTCCGCGACGGCCGCTATATCGGCACGCGCGCGGCGGGCGAGGTGACGCGCGACGACATCATCCGCATGATGGTGGGGCGCGAGATCACCCAGATGTTCCCGAAGGAGACGGTGCCGATCGGCGATGTGCGCCTGTCGGTGCGCAATCTGTCGCTGAAAGGCGTGTTCCACGACGTGTCGTTCGACGTACGTTCGGGAGAGATCCTGGGCGTCGCGGGCCTGGTGGGCTCTGGCCGCAGCAACGTGGCGGAGACGATCTTTGGCGTGACGCCGGCGACCTCGGGCGAGATCTGGATCAACGGCGAGAAGGCCGCCATCCATACGCCCGGCGATGCGATGAAGCACGGCATGGCTTTCCTGACCGAGGATCGCAAGGAGACGGGCTGCTTCCTGATCCTCGATGTGCAGGAGAATATGCAGATCGCCGTCCTCAACCAGGGCTTCGTGAAAGGCGGCTTCGTCGCCGAGCGGGAAGTCAACAAGATCAGCGGCGCCATGAAGGACGCGCTGCGGGTCAAGACCCCCGACATGCACGAGCGTGTCGAGAACTTGTCCGGCGGCAATCAGCAGAAGGTGCTGATCGGCCGTTGGCTGCTGACCCACCCGAAGATCCTGATCCTCGACGAGCCGACGCGCGGCATCGATGTCGGCGCTAAGGCGGAGATCCACAAGCTCATCACCCGCCTTGCCGGCGACGGCGTCGCGGTCATCATGATTTCATCGGAGATGCCGGAAGTCCTCGGCATGAGCGACCGGATCATGGTCATGCATGAGGGCCGGGTGACCGGCTTCCTGGATCGCGCCGAGGCGGACCAGGTCAAGATCATGGAACTGGCGGCGCACTAAGACCGCCTGAAGAATAAGACTGGGAGCGGAACGATGACGACTGAACACGCGACCAAGGCGATGACGCCGACCGAAGGTCCGCGCAAGCGCAAGCTGCCGCCGGAAGCCAACATCTTCATCGTCCTGGTCGGCATCGCCCTGTTTTTCGAGATCATCGGCTGGCTGGTCGTCGGCCAGAGCTTCCTGTTCAACACCCAGCGTCTGACGGTGATGATCCTGCAGGTCGCCGTCATCGGCATCATCGCGGTCGGCGTCACCCAGGTCATCATCACCGGCGGCATCGACCTGTCATCCGGGTCTGTGGTCGGGATGACGGCGATGATCGCCGCCAGTTTCGCGCAGACGTCCGATTATGCCCGCGCGGTCTACCCGGCGCTGACCGATCTTCCGGTGCTCTTTCCCGTCGCCGTCGGTTTGCTGGTTGGCCTGGTGGCCGGCCTGATCAACGGCAGCCTGATCGCCTATACGGCGATCCCGCCCTTCATCGCCACTCTCGGCATGATGGTGGCGGCGCGCGGCGTGGCCAAATGGTACACCCGCGGCCAGCCCGTCTCCATGCTGCAGGAGGATTATGCCGCCATCGGCACCTGGATCTGGCCTGTCGTCATCTTCCTGGTCGTGGCGGCGATCTTCCATATCGCCTTGCGCTACACGCGCTATGGCAAGTTCACCTACGCCATCGGCGCTAATGTGCAGGCCGCGCGCGTTTCCGGCATCAATGTCGGCCGCCATTTGATCAAGGTCTACGCCATTGCCGGCCTGCTCTCCGGCCTTGCGGGCGTGGTCCTGTCCGCGCGCGCGATCACCGGGCAGGCCAGCATGGGCGTGTCGTACGAGTTGGATGCCATTGCCGCGGCGGTCATCGGCGGAACATCATTGACCGGCGGCGTGGGCCGTATCACCGGCACGGTCATCGGCACCATCATCCTGGGCGTCATGACCTCCGGCTTTACGTTCCTGCGCATCGACGCCTATTACCAGGAGATCGTGAAGGGCATCATCATCGTCGCCGCGGTCATCGTCGACCAGTACCGTCAGCGCCGCCGTAAGAAGGCTTAGACAAGGAGCGCCCGCAGCGTCGAAAGCTGCGGGCGCAAGGACTTGCGGAATTCGGGTCGAGCCCGATTCACGGGCTCGGCTCAGATCCAATAAGGCGGCACGCCGTAATGCTCGTGAACGCGCGAGCCCCATTGACGGTCCTCGTAACGTTCCTGGATCGTCGGCGTACTCCTGATCACATCATCGGCCGCATCCACCACATAGCCGCGCTGCTGCGTGTCATAGTGCAGTGCGTTCCAGGGCAGGGCGCGACGCTCCTGGCCCATGCCCAGGAATCCGCCGAAGGCGATGACGGCATAGGCGACCTTGCCGCTGGGCTTGTCGATCATGATGCTCTCGACCTCGCCCAGGCCATCGCCGTTGCGGTTGTAGAGATTGGTACCCTGCACCTTGTCGGCGGAGATCAGGCTGCCAATCTCATCCTGCGCCAATTGCTCCTGACGACGTTCGGTTGTCTGCATCGCGTCCTCCTCTCGATTGATCTGCTAAGGCAACGCCGCATCGCGCGACAGGTTCCGCAAGGGCTTGAGATGCCGCCGCAATCATCGATTTCACGGGCGGGCATCCGATTCCGCCACGGCACTCGGGGAACCTCCGCGTCGCGCGGTCATTTTTTGGTGGGTGGCCACGGCACGGCCGGTTGCCCGCAGCGCAACTTCGCCCAATGTAATTTTATCGGAGAGGCACATGACACCCGAAGCGCGCGATCACGATGCCGCCAACGACCCGCCGGCCGTAAAAACTCCGGTCGAAGCGCGCGCGGGCCTCGTCAGCGGCCACATCGTGACCATCCTGATCCTCGGCACGATCCTGGCGATTATCCTGCTCGGCATCGCCTGGGTGATTTTCGGCGCTTAGCCCGTCTGTGGTGGTGATGTGATTTGCCGGGACGATCAGTCCGCGCGATCGACGTGGTCGTTCGTGCCGGCATGCTGCGGACGCCCCTTGCTCTCGCGCTCTTCGAGTTCAAGGCCGACCTTGGCCGCTTCGCCTTCGACAGTATTTCGCTGGGCCCGGGTCTGGGCGTCCTTACGGCCGGTCAGCCGGTTCAGCGAATAAAGAAAGGCACGGAACCTTCGTGCGGCTTGCTCCGCCCACATTCCATCCTCCCGCCGTTTCTGGGACCATATTCAAGAACGCGCTGTGGGAGCGGGAGTTCCCTGCGGCGCCATTGGGAATGATGGCCTTTCCCAGTCCGCCAGCCGCGAATTGACCGGCCCCACGTCCCTACCTATTCTGGATCACCCCTACGCGGCACAGGATTGGAAGGTCTCGATGACGGATCTTGTCGACCGCCTCGCGAGCGGCCTTGCGGCCGCGCCGGACGTCGGTGTTTGCCTGGATTTGATGGCTGACTGCGCCGCGGAACTGGGCTTTTCCTGCGTGATCTATGATTTCGCGCCGGTGCCGCGTTCGCACACCGGCGCCATGCTGGTGCCCAACCTGTTGCTGACACGCAACGCGCCGGACAGCTTTGCGGCTCTCTGGTGCGACGAGGGCTATTGCCGCATCGATCCCGTCCAGCAGGCCTGCCTGGACAGTTCGATCCCCTTCGTCTGGTCGCATCTGGGCGACGATGGCGCCATCGCCGCGCGGCCTTTGACCTCGGAGCATCAGCCGGTCATCAGCTATCTGAAGGAAACGCGCCTGACTTGCGGCGCAACGGTGCCGATCCACCTGAGCAGTGGCGGGCTGGCGACGGTCACCGCGATCAGCGTCGATCCGGAGCCCACCTTTGCCCGCGACGCGCGCCGGCAATTGGGCACCCTGTCCATGCTGGCCCACCATACCGCGGCCGCGATCTTCAGCCGGATGGACCGCCGCGCCAAGCGCTGCCAGGCGGTGCGGCTCAGCGAGCGCGAGATCGAATGCCTGCGCTGGGCGGCCCAGGGCAAGACGGCACAGGATATCGCCGACATCCTCGGCCGGTCGCTGGCCACCATCTGCCTGCACCTCAACAACGCCACGCGCAAGCTCGACGCGCAGAACCGCGCGCAGGCGGTGGCGCATGCGTTCCATTACCGGTTGTTCGATTCCCTGCATTAGGGCGGAAATGGACCGGGCCGGTTCCGCTCTAAGCCGCACCTAACATTTCTGCTAGTTGTGCGGCTTTTCGGCCCACCCCTAACATCGCAGCATGACAGGGGCGGCAAAATTGGGGATCGAGCGCGAGCCGGACGAGATTCGCCGGGTCGCAATCGACGGCTATGAGGTCACCACCTACAGCTTCGGCAGCGGGCCGGAAGTCCTGTTCTGCCTGAATGGCGGGCCGGGCCTGCCCTGCGATTATGTGCGCGATAGCCACAGCGCATTGGCCGACCGCGGCTATCGCGTGGTCATCCACGATCAGCTCGGCACCGGCCGCTCCGACAAGCCCAAGGACAAGTCGCTCTGGACCATCGGCCGCTATGTCAAGGAGGTCGAGACGGTGCGCCAGGCGCTCGGCCTCGGCCGGGTGCATCTGCTGGGCCAATCCTGGGGTACCTGGCTCGGCTTCGAATATCTGCTGACCCATCCCGAAGGCGCCAAGAGCTTCGTCTGCGCCAACGGCACCGGCGAGGTGCCGCTGCACTTGCGCGACCTGGAGCGGCTGCGCGGCGCGCTGGGGCCGGAGACCGTCGCCATGATGGCGAGGCACGAGGCGGAAGGCACCACCGATCATCCGGCCTATCAGGGCGCCGTCAACATCCTCAATTACCGCCATGTCTGCCGCCTGGATAGATGGCCGGCGGCTTTGCAGCGCTCGGTCGACGGCATCAACATGGATATCTACGGCACCATGTGGGGGCCGAACGAGTTCACCTGCATCGGCAACCTCAAGGACTGGGATCGGCTGGCGGACCTGCCGCTGATCAAGCAGCCGGTTCTGGTGCTATGCGGCCATCATGACGAATTGACGCCGGACAGCGCCGCGCGGATCGCCCGGCGGCTGTCGAGCGCAACGCTGAAAGTCTTTCCGAACTCGTCGCACATGCCGTTCTTCGAAGAGGCGGCGGACTACCTGGCGACGGTCGAGACATTCCTCAACGCACATCGCGGTTGAGGCCAAGAAACTCTGAGACCCAAGAATCCGAGACAAGGGGGCGAACCATGATCACCCGCATTCTCTCCAACAAGCTGTCGCAATTGCTGCTGGCCGCCATGCTGCTGTTGACCGGCGCTGGTCAGGTCATGGCCGACAATGTGCTGCGCATCGCGCGCGAGCAGGACAGCACTACCTTCGATCCGATCTTCACCATCCTGGCGCCGGATGTCTGGGTGCTGAACCAGTTCTATTCGACCCTGGTGCGGGCCAACGCCGACGCCACCGACATCGTGCCGGACCTAGCCGAAAGCTGGGAGATCGCGCCGGACGGACTGACCTACACCTTCAAGCTGCGCGATGCCAAGTTCTCCGACGGCACGCCGGTGAAGGCGAGCGACGTGGCCTTCAGCCTGTCCCGCGTGCGCGACGAAGAGGCGGCGCCGATGCGGTCGCTGTTCCAGGTCATCAGCGGCATCGAAACGCCGGACGACAAGACCGTTGTGCTGAAGCTGAGCAAGCCCTACACGCCGCTGATGTCGGCGCTGGCCATGTTCGCCGCCTCCATCGTGCCGGAGGCCGCGGTGAAGGCGGCCGGCGACAAGTTCGGTGAGAGCCCGGTCGGCTCCGGCGCTTTCAAGCTGAACGAATGGGCACGCGGCGAGAAAGTGGTGTTGGAGCGCAATCCGTACTATTGGGAAGCCGGCCTTCCCAAGCTCGACGGCGTGGAGTGGATCTATGTCGCCGACGACAACACGCGCACCTTGAAGCTGCAGGCGGGTGAGGTGGACGCCGCGACCTTCATTCCCTGGAACCAGATCAAGGAATTGCAGGGCAACAAGGACATCAAGGTCCAGCTCGACAAGTCGACGCGCATGGACCACATCCTGGTCAATCACAGCCACGAGCCGCTGGGCAACAAGAAGGTGCGCCAGGCGCTGAACATGGCGATCGACCAGAAGGCGATCGTCGATGTCGTGACCTTCGGTTACGGCACGCCGGCCAATTCCTTTTTCCCGCTGGACGGGATGGACTACAACCCGGACAATCCGAATTATCCGTACGACCCGGAAAAGGCCAAAGCGATTCTGGCGGAGGAGGGGGTGAAGGACCTGACCCTCAATTTCGTGCTGGTCGCCGGCGATTCCGCGCACGACCAGATCGGCGTCCTGGTGAAGGATCAGCTCGCCAGGATCGGTGTCACCGTGAACCTCACCAAGCTCGAGGCCGGCCAGCAATGGGATGCGCTGGTGAATGGCGAGTACGATATCGGCGTGATGTGGTGGGTGAACGACATCTTCGACCCGGACCAGAAGGCGCAATTCTGCGTCTCCGGCGATCCGGAGAACCGCTCCTACTACACCAACTACAAGAACCCGGAAGTCACCAAGCTGGTGCAGGAGGCGGCCGTGGAACTCGATCCGGCGAAGCGCAAGGCGATGTATTTCGAGATCCAGCGCCTCGCCAAGGACGACGTGCACTGGATCGACCTTTACTACAGCCCGTTCCGCAACGCCTCGCGCGCGACGGTGGAAGGCTTCGTGCAGAACCCGCTGGGCCGCTACATGCTCGAGACCGCCAGCAAGGTGCAATGAGGTAAAGGAACATCCGGCCCGTGTGGGGCCGGATGTCTTGCACTACTTCAGATCGAACAGCAGGAATTCGCTGTTCTTGAGGCCCGCGATGGCGACGTTATCGACGTCCTCGATCGCAACGCCATCGCCTTTCGTCAGGGTTGTGCCATTGACGTCGATCACGCCGTCGACAACCTGCACCCAGGCGCCACGGCCCTTCTCCAGCCTGTGCGTCACAGTCTTGCCGCCCTCCAGCAGGCTGGCATAGATGCGCGCATCCTGGTTGATGCCGAGGGCACCATCATTGGCTTCCGGGGCCACGATCAGGCGCAGCTTGTTGCGCTTCCCGTCGTCGCCGACATGCGCCTGGCGATAGGCGGCGGGCAGCCCCTGCCGTTCCGGGATGATCCAGATCTGCAGGAAGTGCACCGGCTCCTCAGTGGAATCGTTGAACTCGCTGTGCCGCACGCCGGTGCCGGCCGACATGGCCTGCACGTCGCCGCGCCGCACGACGCCGTCGCCGCCGGTCGAATCGCGGTGCGCCAGACCGCCCTCGATGACATAGGAGATGATCTCCATGTCGCGGTGGCCGTGCGTCGGGAATCCGCCGCCGGGCGCCACGGTGTCGTCGTTGATCACCCGCAGGCTGCGGAAGCCCATATGCTTCGGATCGTAGTAGTGGCCGAAGGAGAAGGAATGGCGGCTGTCGAGCCAATCCAGATTCTCCCGGCCGCGCGCCTCCGATGGACGATGCATGATGGTCATGTGCTTCGCTCCTCAAAATGGGCGGCCGCCCGTGCACCCGCCCTCTTGGAGCTTTATTTAGTCATCCGCCGGTTCGGCAACAATTTCCAAAATTGGAACAATATTGTTGCATCTATGGCGACAATATTCGGGCTTTGGAAGTAGCCCTAGATTGCCAGCCGGCTACGTGTTTGCAGCTCAAAGCCGCTGCCCGCGACCGACAAGGACGGCGAAGCGGCCAGCAGGCGCTTGGTGTAATCGTGCCGCGGCCGGTCGAATATCTCGTCACGCGGGCCGGTCTCGACCACCTTGCCCGCATCCATCACCAGCACCCGGTCGGCGACCTGCTCCACCGCGCCAAGATCGTGCGAGATGAACAGGCAGGCGAAGTCGTAGGTGTCCTGCAACGATTTCAGCAGTTCCAGGATCTGGTTCTGGATGGTCATGTCGAGAGCGGAGACAGGCTCGTCGGCGATGATCAGCGCCGGCCGCCTGATGATGGCGCGGCCGATGGCGACGCGCTGCCGTTGGCCGCCGGACAGCTCGTGCGGAAAACGCTGTGCCAGCGATGAATCCAATCCCACATCCGCCAAGATCCGCTCCAGCAGCCGAAGGCGCTCAAGCCGGCCGAGGTTCGGCACATGACGCAGAGGCTCTGCCACGATGTCGCCGACCCGCATGCGCGGATCGAGCGACGAGAAGGGATCCTGGAACACCATCTGGCAATTAAGGCGATAGTCGCGCCACGCCTCGGTCTTCGACCTGCCGACCGGCTTGCCGCGATAGAGCAGTTCGCCGCCGCTCGGCTTGATCAGGCCGGCCAGGCACCGGCCCAGCGTGGTTTTGCCCGATCCGCTGGCGCCGACCAGGGCCACGGTCTCGCGCGGGAAAATCTCCAACGACACACCATCGACCGCGCGCTTTCCGGGGCCACGCGAGAACCAGCGTTGCCGGCCGGCATAGTCGACGGTGACATCGCGCGCGGCGATCAGCGGTGCGTCGGTGCGGTCGACCTGCCGCGCCGGCCCGCGCTTCGGCAGCGCATCCAACAGGCGGCGCGTGTAGGGATGTTGCGGCCGGAACAGGATATCCGCAATCTCGCCCTGCTCGACGATATGGCCTTGCCGCATGACCGCGATGTGATGCGCATAGCGCGCCACCATGGCGAGGTCGTGGCTGATCATCAGCACGGCGGTGCCGTTCTCTTTTGCCAGCTCCACCATCAGTTCCAGCACGTCCTGCTGCACCAGGGTATCCAGCGCCGTGGTCGGCTCGTCGGCGATCAGCAGGGCGGGGCGCAGCAACATAACGGACGCCAGCATGATGCGCTGGCGCATGCCGCCGGAGAATTCGTGCGGGTAGGCGGAGAAGCAGCGTTCCGGATCGGCGATCTGAATCCGTCGCAGCATGGCGAGGCACTTCTCCTTCGCCGCGTCCTTGCCGATGCGCCGGTGCAGCAGCAGCCCCTCCAGCATCTGGTCGCCGATGGTGAGCGCCGGATTGAGCGACACCATCGGCTCCTGGAACACCATGCCGATGCGGGCGCCGCGGATGGCGCGCAAGGACGGCTCCGGCAGGCCGGTCAGCTCGATGCCGTCGAACAGGATGCGCCCGGCGGTGCGCGCGATACCGGGCGGCAGCAGGTCCAGAATGGCGCGCGCTGCGAGCGTCTTGCCGCTGCCGGATTCGCCGACCAGGGCCAGGATCTCGCCGGGCGCGATGGTCAGGTTGATGTCGTTCACCAGCGGCGGCAGGCCGGTCAACTCGACCCGCAGCCTATCCACCGACAGAATCGGCGCGGTGGTCACGACGTTGCCCCGACGGCGCTGCGCTTGCGCGCCATGCGCGGATCGAACATGTCGCGCACCACGTCGCCGAACAGATTGGTGCCGAGCAAGGCGAGACAGATGCACAGTCCGGGGAAGATGCCAAGCCAGGTGGCATTGCCGAAATAGGGTCGGCTGGCCGCCAGCATGTTGCCCCAGGTCGGCGCTGGCGGCGGCACACCGAGGCCGAGGAAGCTCAAGGCGCTCTCGCTCAGCAGAATCCAGCCGAACAAGGCGGTGGCGAGCACGGTCAGCGGCGCCACGCAATTAGGCAGGATGTGCCGCCACATGGTGTAGAGCTGCGAGTTGCCGATCACCAGGGAAGCTTCGATGAATTCGCGCTCGCGCAGGGACAGCACCACGCCGCGCACCACCCGAACGACCGTCGGCAAATAGGCGACGGTGAGGGCCAGCATGATGCCGCCGCTGCCCGGGCCAATGACCGCCATGAGGCCGAGCGCCAGCAGGATGCCGGGAAAGGCCAGCAGCGTGTCGTTGACGATCATCGCCAGGTGATCGGCCCAGCCGCGCAGGTAGCCGGTGGCGATGCCGATGGCGCTGCCCAGTATGATGACGCAGATGACGGTGGCGGCGCTGATCCACACGCTGGTGCTGGCGCCGGCCAGGATGCGGCTCAGCACGTCGCGGCCGAACTCGTCGGTGCCCAGCCA
>DASZQC010000159.1:0-2693 GCA_035549815.1 Dongiaceae bacterium | reverse complement strand
AAAGCCGCGGCGCGCAGCCGGTCGCCCAGCCGCGCGAACACGATCTTTTCCGCGCGATCGGTGAGGCTCACCTGCGGCGCCGACGCGCGCGCGGGTGCTGTAATGCTGTAGCCCTTCACCGGCTGGATCGGCAAATCAAGCCCGACGGTCGCGGCCAAACGCGGCGCGTCGATGCCGTTGGCCAGCACCACCGCATCGGCGTTGCGCGTGCCGGTGTCGAGATCGACGCCGACCACGCGGCCGTCGCGCACGTTCAATCGCACCACGCGCGTGCTGGTATGCGCCTCCACACCCATGCGGTCCTTGAGATGCGCCAGCAGCGCGCGGGAGAATTTGCCGCAATCGCCCGAGGAATCCTCCGGCGCATAGACCCCGCCGGCGAAGCCATTGCCGTAATGGCCGAGCGCCGGATCCAGCGCCAGGCAGCGCGCGCGGTCCAATATTTCCAGCTTGAAGCCGTGCGCGCGCTTGATCTCCGCCAGGCCGCCCGCCACATCCAGCGATTGCTGGTCGCGATAAAGGATGAGCTTGCCGCGCGCGGCGTAATCGAACTCGAGCGGCGCATCGGCCAGCAGCTCCGCCATCGCGGCGCGGCTCTCTCCGGCGAGCCGTAGCAGGTCGGTCAGCGTCGCCCGCTGCTGCGGCCCGAAGCAATGGGCCAGGAACGAAACCGCCCAGGTGAGCGCATCCTTGGCAAGGCGCGGGCGGATGCGCACCGCGCTGTCGAGGCCCAGCAGGATCGCCGGGAACTTGGCCCACAGATCGGGCCCGGCCAGCGGCTCCACATAGGCGTAGGAGAGCTGGCCGCCATTGCCGGCGCTGATGCCGCGGCCCGCCTCGTGTTCCTGTTCGATGAGTTCGACCTCGTGCCCGGCCAGCCGCAGCCAATAGGCCGAGGTCACGCCGATCACGCCGCCACCGACGACGATGATTCGCATGGTGCTGTTCTAGCCGAGCTTTGGCGGCGGTTGAAGTCTTGGATAGGATGAAGCTTGGGATAGAGTGCGTTACGGTCGCACCCACGCCTGAGGCCCCTCATGCACCCGCCATCACCCATTCTCCGCATCGCCCGCGGCAGCGACGATCTCGATGCGCTGCTGCCCTTCTATGTCGACGGACTGGGCTTCGAGGTTCTGTTCCGCTTCTCACACCATGACGGGTTCGACGGGCTGATGATCGGCCATCCGGATCAGCCCTATCATCTGGAGTTCACCTTGCAGCGCGGCCATCGCGTGGGACGCGCGCCGAGCCCGGAGAATCTCCTGGTCTTCTATCTGCCGGACCAGGACGATTACCAGGCGGCGCTGGCGCGCATGAAAAAGGCCGGCATCGCGCCGGCCGCCGCCAACAATCCCTATTGGGACGAGGGCGGCGCCACTTTCGAGGATCCGGACGGCTATCGCATCGTGCTGACCAGCCGGCGCTGGTCGCACTGAGTTCGATGCGCCTTATTGGATCCTGCAGCGTGATTGATCGGTCAGGCTGAAAGTTTCTTCCCGCACCTGGTGCGTTTGCGACACGACGCCGCCTTCCAGGTTCAGTTCCCCGGTCTCGGTTTCCCGTTCCACCCAGGAGAGCGCCTTGACGTCGCAGGCCTTGCCGCGAACGCTGATGATGGCGGATTGCTGGACCAGCAGCGTGGTATCGTAGTGCGCGGTTCCGGGCGTCATCCCGCCTTTGGTGACATTGTCCCGGACATAGTGGATCGTCATTGTTCCCGACAGGCGGATTTCGTCACCGGCGACCGTCGCCTCGCCGTCATACTCCGCGGTGATCGGAGAATAGGTTGTGGAATCCGTATCGGTGCCGGTGGTGCGGCCGTCGCAGGTCGCCGTGCCGTGGCTTTTGCCGGATTGATAGATGACGGCGACATCGCTGTAATTGTTGTTCATCTGGCAGGAAACGGCGATCGCCTTCCAGGTCAGCATTTGCCGCTTGTTGAACACGGACAGCGACATGGACATGACGCCACCCGAGGGCGGATAGGTCTCCGACATGATCAGGTTGCCATTGACCGTCTGCTCCATGCTGAGCACGGAGGAGCGGGTCATGCCTTCGACGACGATATAAGCGCCGTCGACCGGAAACTCGGCCGCGCGCGCCGCGCCGGCTGCGGCCATGCACCAGCACAACACCAGCGTCGACAGGCCATTGCGGATCATTGGCATAGAAGCTGGCCGTTCACTTGCGTGCATTGACTGTCCGCTCTTTCGGCCGGCGGGGCCGCCGCGGATGTGCCCTGCGACAGTGATGCGATCTGATCCTTCATGTCCTTCACCAGTTCGGTCTTGCCCGCCAGTTGCGCGAGGTGAATGGCCTCGCTGAACTTTTTCTTCGCCAGCGGATAGTCGGCCGACTTCCACGATCGCAGCCCGGAATCGTACGCGATATAAGCCCGCATCGTGTTCATGTTGTCGCGATAGATGTCCGCATTTTGGGCGTCACCGGCCTGTTCGGCGTTATCGAGGGCAAGCTGGAACTTCACCATCGCCACCGCGGTCCGGCCCTGGGCGGCGGAAGCGCGGCCCTCTTCGTTCAGCGCATGGGCCTGTTGCCGCAACGCGCGCTCTTCCGCCGCCTTCTGCGCGAAATAGGCATCGACCTTCGCCGCGTTTTCGTCATAGGCGGGCTGTTGGCTGTCTTCGAAATTCTGCAGGAACTGGCCGAACAGCGTCAGCGCGGCGCCGCCGGTT
>DASZQC010000158.1:0-5462 GCA_035549815.1 Dongiaceae bacterium | reverse complement strand
AGAGCAACCCTTATCCGCTGCTGGCGCGGGCCGATCTGTTCGTCCTCTCCTCCCGCTTCGAGGGCATGCCAAACGTCCTGATCGAGGCCCTGGCCTGCGGCCTGTCCGTGGTCAGCACCGATTGCCCGAGCGGGCCGCGCGAGATTCTCGCCGATGGCGCCTATGGGCATCTGGTTCCGGTCGGCGACGCCGAAAAACTTGCCTGGGCCATGGAGCGCGCGTTGAAAGCGCCGGCGGCGCCGGAGCGCCAGCGCCAACGCGCGCGCGCCTTTGACGTGGCTGCCATCGCCCGCCGCTATGTCGAGGTGATCCTGGCTGACGTCCCGACCACGCAGGCCGGCCTGTCGCGCGCGGCGGAATAGAGCTTCGCATGGCCCATATCGCTCTATTCCTGCATGGCCTCTCCGCTGGCGGCGTGCAGCGCTCGACCATGAACCTGGCTGGCGAGCTGATCCGACGGGGGCACCGCATCGATATCGTGTGCTGCACCGACAAAGGCGCCGGCCGCGCCATGATGCCGGTCGAAGCGGCGCTGTGGCCATTGCGGCGCCAGACCCGCCTCGGCTACGCACCGCTGGCGTGGCGGGCACAGCCGGCGGCGCGCCGGCTGATGATGAAGCCGGTGATCCTGCCCTTGTTTCCACAGAAGGCGATGTTCTACCTGCCGGCGCTCGCCGCCTACCTGGCTGAGCAGCGGCCGGATGCGCTGATCTCGGCCGATACTTATTGCAATATCGGTGCCATCTGGGCGCGGGAGCTCGCCGGGGTCAATACGAGGATCGTGGTCAGCGAGCGCAACACCTTGTCGGTGCAATTGCAGCGGCCGGAACGGCGTAACGCCTGGCGCTGGCGCCATGTGCCGCAACTGATCGGCGCGACTTACCCGCTGGCCGACGGCATCGTGTCGGTTTCGGACGGGGTGGGCGATGATCTGTCGGCGCTGTGCGGCGTCCCGCGCCATGCCATCACCACCATCTATAACCCGGTGCATTTCGGCACCGGGCTGGAACAGCGCGCGGCCGAGCCGGTGGAGCATCCCTGGCTCCAACCCGGAGAGCCGCCGCTGCTGCTGGCCGTTGGCCGGCTGGTGAAACCCAAGGACTTCGCGACCCTGATCCGCGCCTTCGCGATACTGCGGCATATGCGCCCTGCCCGACTGTTGATCCTGGGCGAGGAGCAGGAGCGCGGCGAGCGCGCGCGTCTTCTGTCACTGGCCCGCGCGCTCGGTGTCGGCGCCGACATCGACTTGCCGGGCGCCGTCGCCAACCCCTACGCCTATTACCGGCGCGCCGCGGTCTTCGTGCTGTCCTCCTATCGCGAGGGCCTGGGCAATGTGCTGATCGAGGCGCTGGCTTGCGGCTGCCCGGTGGTCAGCACCGACTGCCCGCATGGGCCGGTGGAGATATTGGAGAACGGCAAATACGGCCGCCTCGTCCCGGTGGGCGACGCGGATGCCATGGCAGCCGCCATCGCCGCCACGCTCGACGCGCCGCTGCCGCGAGATTTCTTGCGCGAGCGTGGCGCAGCCTTCAGCGCCGATCGCGCCGCCGCGGCCTATCTGGCCCTATGCGGATTGGGAAACTCCGAGCTCGACGAATCGCCAACCCTTGGCCGCGCAGGCATCCAGCACGTAGCGTGATTCAGCCGCGTAATCGTGCGGCCCGATATGCTGGCCGGCGGCGTAGAAGGTGCCGCTGCGCTTGAAATCGAAGCCGATGACGGTAACGGCGCGCGCGGCCGAACGCGACACCAGATCGACGGTCATCGCTCCGACCGACGGCCGCGCATTCAGCTTGTCGTGCAACGCTTGCCAGAACTGCAGCGGATAGAAGCAGACATCGATGCTGCCGTCATATTCCTCGCGGAATTTCGGCGACATCCAGACGGCGAAGGTTGGCGCCGCCTGCCGCAACACCGCGCCATGATCGCGCAGCGTCGAGAAACAGCACACATCGAATTTCCGTCCCTGCGCGCGCGGATCGACCGGGATGCCTCGATTCATCCGCACGACCACGTCGTGTTCATCGATAATATCGCCCCAGGCATGCGCCAGCAGGCTGGTTGCGTTGCCGACAATGGCGACGCTCCTGTCCGCCAGGTGGTCCAGCAACCGCTGCATCACGCTTGTTTGCGGGCGAGATCGGCGAGCCGGTCGAACACGACATCGGTGCGGCTCCTGCCGTCGCGGAGAAAGACGGAGAGCCGTTCGGTCTCGCCCGCCGAGAATTGCCAATCCTCCGGCGACGTCACGGCAATGTCCGAAACGTCACGGACAAGACGATCCGGATTGAGACCCGCCTCTTTCAGCAGGGCCTCGATCTTGTGGCTGTTGGAGGTCACCGCGCGGAACGGCACGCCGGCGGAAATGGCAAGGCAGATTCCATGATAGCGACCGGTGAGGTAGATGCTGGTGCGGCGCAGGTCGGCGACGAACCCATCGACATCGTCGCTCAGACGCTGGCCGCGATCGCGCAGGTTCCGGATGCGCGCCCGCAGCTTGAAGCGGATGTTGTGCCAGCGGCGGCCGAGGCGTAGCTCAGAAGGCGGCCCAGGATGACGAATGCCGGTATGGATCGGCAGATAGAGGCGCGGACGTTGCTCCCGCTGATAGGCGCGGCGCAGCGCCCGCTTGACCTCGGGAAAGACCGAATCGCCATAGCCGACATGGTCGCCGCCGCGATTGGCCGCGGGTTCGTTCCTGCCCGCATAGAGACTGAGATCGGGCGCATATTCGACACCGAGGCCGAGGCTGGCTATTTCCGCTTGGCTGGTGCGATCGCGCGTGGCGATTAAGTCCATCTTGCCAAGCCAGCGGACCCAATCCGGCGGGTTCTCCTGATAGATCGTGTTGATCAGCGCGACCGGCTTGCCGACCCGCGCCGGATGGTCCACCACCGATAGCAATCGCGCCGCCAACTCGGCGCCGTGGTGCAAAGTCCCCTCGCCATTGATCAGGATGAGGCCGGCCGCGCGCATGCTGCTGAGGAACCGGTTGTTGGCGGACCACAAGGACCCGGCCGGAGCGCTGTCGATAACCTGCAGTCCACGCTGCGCCAAGCACCGGCGGATGGTGGCGACGACATGCCGGCAACCGTGATGATTGTGCAGCGAAGTGTCGTTCAGCAGGACAACCTGACGAGGTTGGTCGCCGTCCCGCATCGCTCACTCCGCCGACAAGGCAAGCTCGAGCGAGGCGGCCGGCACCAGATGGCGCGGAATGGCGCTGTCGGGCGACCAGTTGCGCAGCTCGATCCCGTGCGAGTCACAATAGCGCCGCAGCAAGGCGAAGGACGGCAGGATCAGGCCCTCGAAATTCCGGTCGATGAAGGATGGCTCCGGCTTGCGCTCGTCATAGAAGCGCGTGCGGCCACCGGTGGGTTTCATGTCCAGGCCCACGAAATGGATCCGGCGATAGCCGAGCGCCATGCCGATCTGCGTCGCCGCCAGCGCGACCGTGCCGCCGGCGAAGATGCCGAGCTTCAGATCCGTGCTGATGCCGATGATGTAGCGGTTCTGATAGTGCCGCTCGCGATCGATCAGGACACGCTGCCGGCCGGAGAGTTCGTCATGGGTATAGAGGTTGCGTCCGAAGGGCTGGTTGATGTGCTCGACGATCAAAAGCCGCCGGCCGAGGAACAGCTCCGGCTCCTGCCGCAGCACCTCGAACAGGCAGCGCGTGGTCAGGCAGACGGTCTCGGCGGTCTCGGCGGCCAGGCGGATCAAATCGATCTGCCGCCGGGCGAATCCGGGATCGGTGACGACATAGAGATGCGGCCGCAGGCTCCGCTGCTGGGCCCACAGGATGGAGCCATTGACACAGACCAGATCCTGCCCTTGCCAGGCCTGGTCCGGTGTCGTCGCCAGCGAAGGGCCGGACGCAATGATCGTCAGTGCCAGATTGCGGACGCGGATTTCATCCTGTCGTAGCGACACGGCGACGGGCCGGCCGCGCCAGGATGCGACCAGATGGCCTTCCTGCCATGCCAAGCCGAAGCGGCGATCATAGTGCCGCATGTGCCAATAGTGCTTCGGATAAAGACGCTCCCAGATCGCACGCCGCGCGCCCTTGATGATCTTCGCGAGCATTCACTTCCCCAACTGGACAATGCTCTTCCTAGTCGGGTTGTGTGAAGCTTTGATGGCAGCGCGGTGACGGCGGAAATGTGGCCTAGACGCCCCAACGCAAGGCCGCGGTATGGACCGGCGAATCCCACAAGTCGGTCAGCTCGCCATCCAGCACGCTGACGGTCAGCGAGCAGCCGGCCATTTCCAGCGACGTGACATAGGGCCCGACCAGGGACCGCACGGCCTTCAGCCCCCTCCCGTCCAGGATGCGCCGCGCGGCGTGGTACATCAAATAGAGCTCCATCGACGGCGTGCCGCCGAAGCCGTTGACCAGCAGCAGCACCTCGCTGCCCGCCTTGGGCTTCAGGTCGCCGAGGACGGCGCCCATCATCTCGTCCGCGATGGCGTCGGCGGAAGCCAGCTTCACCCGGCGGCGTCCCGGCTCGCCATGGATGCCGACGCCCATTTCCATCTCGGTGTCGCCGATCTGGAAGGTCGGCTTGCCGGCGGCGGGCACGGTGCAGGAGGTGAGCGCGACGCCCATGGAGCGGGTCTGGCCGTTGACCTTCTGGCCCAGAGCCTGGAGCGCTTCGAGATCGGCGCCGCGTTCGGCCGCCGCGCCCACGATGCGTTCCACGATCAAGGTGCCGGCGACGCCGCGCCGCCCGGTCGAATAGGTCGAGGTTTCCACCGCCACGTCGTCGTCGGTGATGACCGTGGCCACCTTGCCGCTCGCCATCTCGGCGGCCATGGCGAAGTTCATCACGTCGCCTTCGTAGTTCTTCACGATGTAAAGCACGCCGGCGCCGGTATCGACCGCCTCCGCCGCGGCCAGCATCTGGTCCGGCGTCGGCGAGGTGAAGACCTGCCCCGGGCAGGCCGCATCCAGCATGCCCAGCCCGACGAAGCCGGCGTGCAGCGGCTCGTGACCGGAACCGCCGCCGGAGATCAGGCCGACCTTACCGTTCTTGAGGCTGCGCCGTTGCACGAACTTGCCTTCCGCGCCCAGGCTCACGATGTCGGCATGGGCGGCGGCAAAGCCCGCCAGGCTCTCGGTCAACACGGCGTCGGTGCTGTTGATCAGCTTTTTCATGGTCCTCCCCTACTCCTTCGATCCGTCATCCTCGTCCGGCATCGGGCGGCCGGAAATCATCGACGCCACGCGGGTGGCGAACTCGTTCACGAGCTTGTCCAGCTCGGCATTCCTCTTCGCATCATTCAGGTCCGGCACATAGACGGTGAGATGGCGCAGATGCGGGCTTGGTCCCTGCGGCTGCTGCAAACGGCCCGGATGCGCGCGCTCATAGGCGGCCAGGAAGGCGTTGCGCTCCGCCTCGGGGAAGCGGCAGGCGTCGAAGATCAGCTCGACATGCCGCGCCGGGATCGGCACCGGATAG
>DASZQC010000157.1:0-3530 GCA_035549815.1 Dongiaceae bacterium | reverse complement strand
GTAAATCTGGGCCGCAGCGGCCTCAAAGTGTCACGCATCTGCCTCGGCTGCATGACCTTCGGCGTGCCGGAGCGCGGCGATCATACCTGGACCCTCGACGAGGAGACCAGCCGGCCGATCATCCGCCAGGCGCTGGAGCTCGGCATCAATTTCTTCGACACCGCCAACACCTATTCCGAGGGCACCAGCGAAGAGATCGTCGGGCGCGCCTTGCGGGACTATGCCAGGCGCGACGAGATCGTGCTGGCCACCAAGGTGTTCTTCCCGGTCGTCGGCGGCGTCGGCAATTCCGGGGCGGCGCGTGCCAACGCCATCGGCCTGTCGCGCAAGTCGATCATGGCGGAGATTGACAACAGCCTGCGGCGCCTGGGCACCGACTATGTCGATCTCTATCAGATCCACCGCTGGGACTATAAGACGCCGATCGAGGAGACGCTGGAAGCCCTTCACGACGTGGTGAAGGCGGGCAAGGCGCGTTATATCGGCGCCTCTTCCATGCATGCCTGGCAGTTCGCCAAGGCGCTCTACCTCGCCGACCTGCATGGCTGTACGCGCTTCGTCTCCATGCAGAACCATCTGAACCTGCTCAACCGCGAGGAGGAGCGCGAGATGCTGCCGCTGTGTCAGGCGGAGGGCATCGGCATCATTCCATGGAGCCCTCTCGCCCGCGGCCGCCTGACCCGCGATTGGAGCGAGACCACCAAGCGGAGCGAAACCGATCAATTCGCCGCCAAGCTCTACAAGGCGACCGAAGATGCCGACAGCAAGGTCGTCGCGCGCGTGGCGGAGATCGCGGCCAAGCGCGGCGTGCCCCGCGCGCAAGTGGCGCTCGCCTGGGTGGCGCAGAAATCGCCGGTGACCGCGCCGATCGTCGGCGCCAGCAAGGCACAGCATCTGGATGATGCCGTGGCGGCCCTGTCGCTCAATCTCACGGCGGAAGAGATTGCGTCCCTGGAGGAACCGTACGTGCCGCATGCGGTTGTCGGATACACCTGATCAGGGAGGTCGCGATGAAGCTCAACGGCTCCTGCTGTTGCGGCGCGGTGAAATTCAGCGTCGATGCCTATGCGCCCGCGCCCTACATGCGTTGCTATTGCTCGATCTGCCGCAAGAGTGCGGGCGGCGGCGGGTACGCCATCAACCTGGGGGCCCACGCCAAGAGCCTGGAGGTGCGTGGCGGCAAGAACATCAAGGTCTTCCATGCGAGGATCGACGGCAAGAAGAGTCCGGCTCAGCGCCGCTTTTGCGGCAAATGCGGTTCGGCGCTCTGGCTGTGGGACCCGCGCTGGCCGGAACTGGTGCATCCGTTCGCCAGCGCCATCGACAGCAAGCTGCCCAAGGCGCCGTCGCACCAGCACATCATGCTGGACTCCAAGGCGGACTGGGTTCCGGTCGATGCCAAGCGCGGCGATCGCAAGTTCAAGGAATACCCCGATCAATCACTGGAAGACTGGCACAAGTCCCACGGCCTGCTGAAGCGCTCCTAGACTGCGCCGCGGCACGGGCCGCGTTTATCTGCCGTTCAGCTTCGCGCGGCGAAAAGGCCACGCTCGTTCCCGCCACCGCCCTACGTGCGTCAGGCCGTCGCAACCATCAGGCGGGAACCTTGTTGCTGCACTGAGCCTCCTCACGACGATTCAAGGAGCGAGATCATGCAGACAGCAGCAACCCGCTGGCGGCTCCTGGCCGCAGCGGGCGCGTTGGTCCTCGGACTGGGCATGTCCGCGAGTCACGCATCATCGACGATCGACGGGTTCTCCGGATCCAACATTGCCGAGAAAGTCACCCAGCTTGCCGATGCCGGCAGCGCCCACCATGCGGACGGCCGTTCGAAGCATAGCCGTGGCGGTCCGAGCGGCGAGAATGGCGGCAGCATCAAAGACAGTGATGACGGTAGCGGCAGCAGCGGTGGCGGCGACGATGGCGGGGCAACCGCATCTGGCGATGCCGGTGTCGCCGCCGATGACAGCGGCGCTTCCGCTTCCGCCTCGGCCGAAAGTTCCGCGAGCGTATCGGATGGCGGCGCGCTCGGCGCGTCTTCTTCCGCCGGCTCGCAGGCCGGCACATCGGACGGTCAGTCTTCTGCCGGTGCCGAGGCAACCTCGAACGCATCGGCGGACGGTGAGAACGCAACGGCGAACGGCAGTTCGAGTGCCGACGTTTCCGGCGCCGGCCTGTCCGGCAGTTCCAATTCGACCGCCAGCGGGTCGGTGGCGGGCCAAGGCTCGGTTGATGCCGGCACCTCGGCGAGCGCATCCTTGTCGCAAGGCGAAACACAGGCCGATGCATCATCGAGCGCAAGCGCGACCGGCGGAGACGGCATCAGCGATCCCTCGGCCGCGCAAAGCACCGCCAAAGCCAAGTCCTTCTCCTGGAGCAGGTCCTTCACCACGCCGCATGGCGTCTTCAGCGTGACGCGCTCGATCAGCATCATCAGCGACGAGGAAGGCAACCGCGCCGTCGCCCGATCGGTGTCGCGCGCGTTCGCCATCAGCACGCCAAACGTCCAGAAGACCGTGGCAAAGACGCGCACCAAGGTGAAGACGTGGGGCGATGCCGAAGGCACCGCGACGGCCAGCGCATCCGCCGCGATTGCGGATGACGGCAGCATGTCGGTCGCGACATATGGCGAGACCAGCGTCGCGATTCCTTGATGAGGTGAATACGGAGCGAGGCAGGCCCGCGCCGGCAACGGCGCGGGCTTTCCGCATTTTCAGGCAATAGAGCTGTCCCGCTTCGCCATCGTCGCTCTGGCCCACGAACGGAAAAGACACAGCGGGCGCGGCACGAGCGACACAGTCACCAAAAGACCTCCGCAAGTTTTCAATTGCTCACAAGATTCATTCGGAACAACGACTCGAGGGAGTCGGTCGCGGTCCGTTTTCGGTAATCGCGCGCCACAATGCTGACGCAGTTTTTTCCCGAAGCGTTCGCGAAATTCATCTGCCATTCAGTTTCGGGAGACGCAAAAACAACCGCTGCGTTGTCACCCCGGCGGAGTGTTGTCGCGCAAGTCCTTCTAACTCAGGTCTTTCCTATCTTGCGCTCCGTTTCGGCAACAGTGGGGTGCGGCAGAACCGCAACCATCAAGATGGAACCTTGTTTGCTGCACTGAGCCTCCTGACCAACAAAGGAGTGAGATCATGCAGACGGCAACAACCCGTTGGAAGCTGTTGGGCGCTGCAGGTGTGCTAGCGCTAAGCTTCGGCATGTCCGCCCACGCGGCTTCGAATCTTCAGGGGACCAGTGGAAGCGGGCCTGACGGAGCGATGCAGTTGGCGGATGCCAGCGGCAGCGCGGGCGCCAATGCCGGCGCATCGTCCGGTGGTAGCGGCACCGGTGGCGACACCGGCGGCGATGATACCGGCGGCGATACTGGCGGCGATACCGGTGGCAGCACCGGCGGCACATCCGCGACCGGCGATGCCGACGCCGGCGCCAGCGTCAACGATGGCGGCGGCGCTTCCGTGTCCGCGTCCAGCTCGTCCACCGCGAGCGCGTCGGAAGGCGGCACGGCCAGCGCTTCGTCT
>DASZQC010000156.1:0-5202 GCA_035549815.1 Dongiaceae bacterium | reverse complement strand
TCTCCGGCGAGGCCAGTGCGCGGCGTCACGCCATTTCCGAAAGCTGCAAGGCCAAGGCGCGCATCGTCGGCGCGGACGAGCGTGAATCCGCCGATCGCGCCTTGCTCAACCTCGGCCACACCTTCGGCCACGCGCTGGAGGCCGAATGCGGCTATGGCGACGAATTGCTGCATGGCGAAGCGGTCGCCATCGGCATGGTGATGGCCTTCGATTTGTCGGCGCGGCTGGGCCTGTGCCCGCTGGAGGATGCCGCGCGGGTGCAGCGGCACCTGGCCAGCATCGGCCTGCCCACCTCGCCAAGCTGGATCGACGGTCGAAGCTGGTCGTCCGACCGCCTGGTCGAGCATATGTCGCGCGACAAGAAGGTGAAGGACGGCCGCATCGGCTTCGTGCTGGCGCGTGGCATCGGCCAGGCGTTCACGCCCGCCTTTGCTGACCTGGCCGACGTCGCGGCGATGCTGGACGAAGCCATCGCCGCCTAGGATTACCCACGAACTTTTCGAGCTGATCGGACCACGACCATGATTGTCGAACTTATCGGCCTGCTGGTGCTGCTCTGCTGCTCCGGCTTTTTCTCCGGCTCCGAGACCGCCATCACCGCCGCCTCGCGCGCACGCATCTATGCGCTCTCGGCCCAGGGCGACCGCAATGCCGGCCGGGTGGAGAAATTGCAGGACCAGATGGAGCGGGTGATCGCCACTGTCCTGCTCGGCAACACCTTCGTCAATTCGGCCGCGGCGGCGATCACCACCGTTTTGTTCGCGCAATATTTCGAGGAGGCCGGCGGCGCCGTCCCGCTGCTCGCCTCCATCGCCATCACGGCGGTGATCTTCATCTTCAGCGAAGTGCTGCCCAAGACCTATGCCATCAACAATGCCGAGGGCATGTCGCTGGCCGTGGCGCCGCTGGTCGCCTTTCTGGTCAAGATCACCTACCCGGTCACGCACCTGACCCAGATCATCATCAATTTCGTGCTGGGCCTGTTCGGCGTGAAGGTGGAGCGCGCGCCGGGCGCCGAGGAAAGCATAGAGGAATTGCGCGGCGCTATCGACCTGCATTCGGAATCGGCGGAGGAGATCCGCGAAGCCGGCGCCATGCTGCACTCGATCCTGGACCTGGACGAGGTGCCGGTCTCCGACATCATGATCCACCGGCGCACCGTCACCACGATCGACGCCGACCTGCCGCCGGAAGAGCTGGTGCGCCAGGTGCTGGAGAGCCAGCACACCCGCATCCCCCTGTGGCGCAACGAGCCGGACAACATCGTCGGCGTGCTGCACGCCAAAGGCCTGCTGAGGGCGTTGCGCAACAACGACTGGAAGCTCGACCCGCTCGACATCGTCAGCCTGTGCGCCAAGCCGTGGTTCATCCCCGACAGCACCACGCTGCTGAAGCAGCTCGAGGCCTTCAAGCATCGCCGCGAGCATTTCGCCATCGTGGTCGACGAGTATGGCGCGCTGATGGGCGTGGTGACGCTGGAGGACATCATCGAGGAGATCGTCGGCGACATCGCCGACGAGCACGACATGAAGGTCGAAGGCGTCGTGCAGGAGGAGGATGGCAGCTTCATCGTCGACGGCAGCGTCACCTTGCGCGACCTCAACCGCGAATATGATTGGGGCCTGCCGGACGAGGAAGCCTCCACCCTGGCGGGGTTGGTGCTGCACGAGGCGCGGCAGATCCCGATTCCGGGCCAGGTCTTCTCGTTCTACGGTTTGCAGTTCGAGATCCTGGACCGCCAGCGCAACCAGATCCGCCGCATCCGCGTGACGCCGTTGGAGAAGACGGACGCACCGGCGGCTGCGATCAGCGGCAAATAGACCATCGGAGCACAGAGATGACCGCAACCCGCGAGGCAGCGGCGGACTTCACCTTGTCCGAGCATGGCCGCCCGGCCTTGAGTCAGCCCGTCGAACGCGAGATCCAGCATTTCCGCGATTTCCAGTTCGCCGGCTATCGCCGCGCCGACGGGCTGTTCGACATCGAAGGCCGCATGACCGACCGCAAACCCTATTCGTTCCCGAACGAGTGGCGCGGCACCGTGCCGGTCGACGATCCGTTGCACGACATGCGCATCCGCCTGACGCTCGATGAGCATTTCCTGATCCACGACGTCGAGGTGGTGACCAGCGCCAGCCCCTACGAGATCTGCGGCGGCATCACGCCGTCCTTCGCCGCGCTGAAGGGTCATCATATCAGCAAGGGCTGGACGCGCCTGCTGAGCGAGACCTTCGGCGGCCATCGCGGCTGCGTGCATCATGTGGAGCTGCTGCGCACCATGGCGACGGTCGCGTTCCAGACCCTCTATGGCTGGCAGGAACGCAGGAAGCGCGAGGCTGGCCTGACCAAGAGCGACGGCCCGCCCGCCGCCGATGCCGCACCAGGCAAGAAGCCCGGCTTCATCGATTCCTGCCATGCCCTCGCCAGCGACGGCGACATCGTGAAAGAGCACTGGCCGCAGTTTTATAAGGCGCGGGAATAAACACTCCGCTCTTTCAGACTCTCTATCGTCATGAGTTTGTGAGGCGCGATGGTGCGTCCTACGCTACCCCTGCGGCGCGTTCGCGGTCAGGGCCAGCGCATGCACCGGGCCGGCGAGTTCTTCGGCCAGCACCCGATAGACCGCGCGCTGGCGCTCCACGCGCGACTTGCCGACGAAGGCGGACGCCGTGATCTCCACCCGGAAATGCGTCTCGCCGCTTTCGCGCCAGCCGGCATGGCCGTGATGCTGGTTGGTTTCGTCGATGACGCTCAGCGTTTCCGGCTGGAATGCCATGCGCAATTTGCGTTCGATCCGTTCCGAGACCTGCCCCATAGTGCCGCCTGAATTTTCGGTCCATCTGTCGCCGGGCACTGGGTAGCAGCCCGGCGGCCCAGCCCGCAAGAGATCCCGTGAGCCAGACCACTCTGACCCCGGCACGTACGCATGCACCTCTCTCGCGTAGCACCGCTTATGCCGTGTTCGCGGTGCTGGTGCTGATCTGGGGCCTCAACTGGCCGATCATGAAGCTGGTCGTGCACATGATGCCGCCGATCTGGTTCGTGGTCGTGCGCCTGGCGCTGGGCGCGCTCTGCCTGTTCGGGTTCCTGGCGGCGACCGGGCGCCTCGCCAAGCCGACCAAGGCGGACTGGCCGGTCATCTGGTCGGTCTCCATCATGCAGATGGGCCTGTTCATGATGCTGACCACCATCGGCCTGCAATTCATCCCGGCCGGGCGATCCGCGATCCTCGCCTATACTTCGCCGCTGTGGGTCCTGCCGGCGGCGATCATCTTTTTCGGCGAGAAGCTGACGCGCTGGCGCGCGCTCGGCATGCTGTCGGGCCTTGCCGGGCTGGTGGTGCTGCTGAACCCGGCCAGCATCGACTGGTCCGACGGACATCAATTGCTCGGCAACGGTTTGCTGCTGTTCGGCGCCATGCTGTGGGCGGCGGCGATCCTGCATACGCGCCGCCACACCTGGCATCTGTCGCCGCTGCAACTGGCGCCGATCCAGATGGCGGTGCTGATCGTGCCGCTGGCCGTCATCGCCTATGCCGTCGAAGGGCCGTTCCATGCCGACTGGAACTGGCAGCTTGCCTGGATGGTGGTGTATAATGGTCCGCTCGCCACGGCCTTCGCTTTCTGGGCGTCGGTCAGCCTGCAGCGCGCGCTGCCGTCCAGCACGATTTCGCTGTCTTATCTTGCGGTGCCCGCCTGGGGCTTGATCGCGTCCACGCTGTGGCTCGGCGAAGGCTTGCCGCCGAGCTTGATCCTGGGCGGTGTGCTCATCTTCCTGGGCGTCGCGGCGATCGCGCTGGGCGATGCGTGGCGTCGATAGCCGGCGAAACAAACTGACATCAGCCTTTCGCTTGCCAGTGGCGAAACCTGTTCTCATACTCCCACCATGAACAAAGCCGGCCCACAGAAAGCGCAAACCACGCAGAACGCATCGCGCCCGAGCGAAGGCGAAGCGCCGCGCAGGCAGCGCCGCCCGAAATTCTACGAGCCGGAGACGCCGCCGCAGCCGACCCATTGCCAGCATCCGGATTGCGACCTGCCCGGCGTCTATCGCGCGCCGAAATCGCGGGATCATCTGAACGAGTATTACTGGTTCTGCCTGGATCACGTCCGCGAATACAACAAGGCGTGGGACTATTACGCCGGCATGAGCGAGCGCGAGATCGAGAAGCAGGTGCGCAACGACATTGTCGGCGGCCGCCCGACCTGGCCGCTCGGCAAATGGGGCGCGCACGGGCCGCGCGGCCGGGTCTTCACCGCCAAATCGGAATTCATCCCTGACGACGTGGCGGAGGCGCTGGACGGCGCCGCCCAGGCCCGGGCCCAGCGCCAGCGCGAGGCGACCCGGCGCAATTCGCGCCTCAGCAAGGAGGACCAGGCGCTGGCGGTGCTGGAACTGACGGCGCCGGTGACCATGGAAGAGGTCCGCACTCGCTACCGCGCCTTGGTCAAAAAGCTGCACCCGGATGCGAATGGCGGCAACAAGGCCGCCGAAGAGCACCTGAAAGTGGTGAACCAGGCCTATAGCGTGCTCAAGAAAGCGGCGCTGGCCTAGTTTCCGCCCTGGTTATTTGCACGCCCGCGCGCCATATGAGGCGGGCAAACCATTAACGGAATTGTCGCCGCACAAATCGGCCCCAGACGGCCGGCGAAAAACCGCGGCAAATGGGCGCATTCCTGGGTTGCCGCAAATGCAATTCCGCAATCTGGCTGTGGCCTAGCCTTGATGGCCCGGAATCGGCTAGAACACCGGCACACATCGCAAGATAGGGTTTCTCGAGATGGCGACCACGACCGCAGCCCCGGCTGAGAAGACCAGCCTGCCCGACATCACCATTTCGGTGCGTCAGGTTTTCGGGCTCGATTCCGAGATGCAGGTGCCGGGCTTCAGCCAGCGCTCCGAGCATGTGCCGGACGTCGACGAAAGCTACCGCTTCGACCACGACACGACCATGGCGATCCTGGCGGGCTTTGCCTACAACCGCCGCGTCATGATCCAGGGCTATCACGGCACCGGCAAGTCGACCCATATCGAGCAGGTCGCGGCGCGTCTCAACTGGCCCTGCATCCGCGTCAATCTCGACAGCCACATCAGCCGTATCGACCTGATCGGCAAGGACGCCATCGTCCTGCGCGACGGCAAGCAGGTGACCGAATATCGCGAGGGCCTGCTGCCCTGGGCGCTGCAGCACCCGACCGCCCT
>DASZQC010000155.1:0-12139 GCA_035549815.1 Dongiaceae bacterium | reverse complement strand
TCCACCACGTCGCCTTCGTCCTTGATCGTGTAGATGCGCTCATGCATCGCGTGGAACGCGGCGACCAGCTTGGGCAAATCCTCCTTTTTGAGCTTCCCGCCTTCCATCTCGAACGGCACCTCGATGTCCCAGGACTGGTAGAGGTAGCGGCCTTGGAAGGCGAACTCGAAGCGCTGCTTGTCGGGCGAGAAGCCGGCACGCTTCAGGAAGGCGGCACCGCCCTTGATCAGCCGTGCCAGCAGCGCGTTCACCTTGGCGAAGTCGAAATCGCGGTCGGTGGTGTGCTGGGTGCCCATCTCCTCCCAGCGCACATCGGAGATGAGGCCGCCGAAGGCCGAGAGGCCCGCGGCGAATTTCGGCACCATGAAGCTCTTGATGTTCAAGAGCCGCGCCATCTCGCCGATATGGCAGGCGGTCGCGCCGCCGCCGCTGATCACGTAGGATTCGCGCGGGTCGATGCCCTCGTTGACGGTGATATCCTCGATGGCGGCGATCATGTTGTGGTTGCTGGTGGTGTAGATGGCGTAGGCCGCCTCCAGCCGGGTCAGCTTCAGCGCCTTGGCGACCTTGTCCACCGCCGCCTCGGCCTTGGCCCGGTCCAGCTTGATCTTGCCGCCCAAATAGTAATCCGGGTCGATGATGCCGAGCACGACATTGGCGTCGGTCACCGTCGCCTCCGTGCCGCCCAACCCGTAGCAGGCCGGGCCGGGCTTAGCACTTGCGCTTTGCGGGCCGACGCGCAGCAGGCCGCCGCTGTCGATCCAGGCGATGGAGCCGCCGCCGGCGCCGACCGATCGCACGTCGATCTTCGGGATGCCCAGCATCTCCATGCCGAAGGTGGATTCCGAGGTGACGACCAGCCGGCGCGAGCGGAGGGCCGAGACGTCGAAGGTGGTGCCACCCATGTCGACCACGATGACGTTATCGGCGTCGGTCAGATGCATGCCGGCGATGGGCGCCAGGGTCGGACCGGACATGACGCTATAGATCGGCCGCTTGATGATCTCTTCCGGCGGCATCATGCCCCCGACGCAATTGGCGATCAGCAGCTCGTTCTTGTAGCCCGCCTGCTTCAGCACGTTCTGCAGCTTCTCGGTATAGGCGCTGACGATCGGGAAAAGAGAGGCGTTGATGGCGGTCGAGATGGTGCGGCGATATTCGCGCGGGATCGGGTTCAGCTCATGACTCAAGGTCACCGGCACGCCCGGCAACTCCTTGTTCAGGATCTCGCGAATGCGCAATTCGTGCTTCGGGTTGACGATGGACCACAGCAAGGCCACGGCGACGGCCTTCACGCCGCACTTCTTCAGATATTTCGCCGCGGCGACGACGTCTTTCTCGTTCAGCTTCTCCAGCTCGTTGCCCATGGCGTCGATGCGGCCGCGCACCTCGCAGGTGCGGTTGCGCGGGATATAGGGCGGCGGGAAGTCGATCTTGGTCTCGAAGGCGCGCTTGCGCGGAGATTCGCGCAACGTCAGCACGTCCGGGTGGCCCGCATTGCAGATGAGCCCGGCCTCCGCCACCTTGCCCTCCACCAGCGCGTTGGTGGAGACGGTGGTGCCGTGCACGACCAGGTCGGTCTTGGCCAGGAAGTCGCCGAGCGACATCTTGTGCGCCTGCGCGGCAACGCCCAGCACGTTGATGAAGCCCTTCTCGAACTCGCCGGGGGTGGTCGGCGATTTGAATATCTCCAGATCTGATTCACGGCTGTAGAGCACCAGGTCGGTGAAGGTGCCGCCGATGTCGATGCAGGCCGTATACATGCTTACGCTCCCTTATTCTCTTTGCGCCGCAATGCGCTCCAGGTCAGTTCCCAATCGCCGACCAGGCCGTGCGGCCGCGTCACTAGAATTGCCAACAGCACCAGCGCCAGCGCGATCTCCTGCAGGCCCGGCGGCGCTTCCAAGGTGAAGCCGCCGAGATCGACGCCGCGCTCGATGGACCGGAACAGCTCCGAGACGATGGACACCACCGCCACGCCGGCGACCGCGCCCGTCAGGCTGCGCATGCCGCCCACCACCAGCATGGTCAGGGTGACGAAAGTCAGGTCCAGATAAAAGGTGTTGGCGGTCATGGTGCCAAGGAAATGCGCGAACAACACGCCGCCCATGGCGACGATCATGGCGCTGAGGACAAAGGCGATCAGCCGCTCGCGCGCCACATCGATGCCCGTGGCGGCCGCCGCAACCTCGCTTTCGCGCGAGCAGCGCAACGCCAGGCCGTGCCGGGTCCGGCCGTAGGCCGCGGCGACGAACAGGGCGATGGCGGCGGCGCCGAGCGCCACCCAGAGATTGATATAACGCGGCAAGCCGACTAGCGCCTGGCGGCCGCCGGTGACGGCGGTCCAGTTCAAGGCGACGACATAGACGATGACCAGCAGCGCGAAGGTCGCCATCGGCAGCGCGATGCCTTTGAGCCGCGTGAAAGGCAGGCCGACAGCAAGGGCGATGAGCCCCGCGACCACGATCGCGATTGCCATGGCCGCCGGCCCGGGCAATTGCGCCGCCTCCAGGAACATCGGCAATTTGAGCGCGACATGCTTCTTCGCCGGCAGGATGGTGAGCAGCGCCGAGACATAGCCGCCCAGGGCCATGAAGGCGACATGGCCGAAGGAGAACACGCCGGAATTTCCGACAAAGACATAGAGGCCGATGACCACGGTCAGCTTCACCAGGGCCTCGGTGATGGTGCGCTGCATGGCCGGGGCGGTCAGGCTGCCCAGCAACGCCACGACGACGAGCAGCAGGATCAACAGCAGCGGTGTTTGCCACTCTTTTGAAATCCGCACCATGGCTAGACCCGCTCCATGTCGGCGCGGCGCGTCATCAGGCCTTGCGGCCGCCACAGCAGGAAGGCGATGAAGGCCAGGAACACGAAGGCGTCACGATAGGGGCGCAGATCGACCGGCAGATAGGCCTGCAGGCTGACCGAGACGATGCCGACCAGGAAACCGCCCAGCGCCGCGCCGATCAGCGATCCCATGCCGCCGATCACCGAGGCGACAAAGGCGATCAGCACCATGCTGACACCCATCTTGTAGGAGACGCTGCCGGTCTGCGCGACCAGGAACAAAGAGATGAAGCTGGCCAGCACGCCGGAAATGGCGAAGGCCGCGGCAATCACCCGGTTGGCGCGCACACCGACCAAGCGGGCCATGGTGAAATCCTCCGCCGCCGCGCGCATCTGCACGCCGATCGCGGAATGGCGGAAGAACAGCGCCAGGCCCGTCAGCAGGACGATGGTGATGACGATCGCCGCCAGTTGCAGCAGCGGCACGCGCAGCCCGCCGAACTCGATGCTCTCGCCCAACTGCGCCAGGAAATCGACACCCATCGGCCGCGAGCCGAAGATCATCAGCACGACATGTTGCACCAGGTAAGAGACGGCGAAGGAGGCGATCAGCAAGGTCGCCGGGCTTGCCTTGCGCAAAGGGCGGAAGGCGATGCGCTCCATCCCCAAGGCCAGGATCGCCACCACGATCACCGCCGCGAGTCCCATGACCAAGTAGGGCTGACCTGCCAGGCCATAGAGCGTGAAGCCGCCGATCATGATCAGCTCGCCGTGAGCAAAGTTGATCAGGCGCATAATGGAAAAGATCAGGCCGATGCCGAGCGCCGCCAGCGCATAGACCGCGCCCAGGCTGATGGCGTCGATCGCGTTCTGGATGACGATCATGACGCGGATCCCCCGGCCATGCCGAAATAGGCGGCGTCGAACTCCGCCGTGCCGTGCAAATCGGCGGAACGTCCCGACATGGCGATCAGGCCGGAATTCATCACATAGGTCCGGTCGGCGGCGGCCAGGGCGCGATTGACGCTCTGCTCGACGACCAGCACCGTCAGGCCGCGCTGCTTCAATTCGAAGATGGCGTCATAGACCTGCCGCACGACCAGCGGCGCCAAGCCCAGCGACGGCTCGTCCAGCAGGAGGAGCTTCGGCCGCGACATCAGTGCGCGGGCAATGGCCAGCATTTGCTGCTCGCCGCCGGACAGCTTGCCGGCGCGGCCGCGATAGCGATCCCGCAGGATAGGGAACATCTGCAGAGCGCGCTCGGTATCGGCGGCGATCTCCGCCCGGTCGCGCCGCGTGGTGGCGCCCAGGGCGATATTCTCCGCCACGGTCAGCGACCCGAAGATGTGCCGCCCCTCGGGCACCAGCGCCATGCCCATGGCGGCGAGCTTCTCCGGCGCATAGCCCAGGATCGGCTGGCCGTCGAAACGCACCTCGCCGCTTTGCGCCCTGGCGACACCGGCCAGGGTCAGCAGCAGGCTCGATTTGCCGGCGCCGTTGGGGCCGATCACGGCGACGATCTCGCCCGCCGCGACTTCGATCGACACGCCGCGCAAGGCGGTGATGTTGCCGTAGCTGACGCGGAGGTTCTCGATCGTCAACATCTCAGATCGCCTCGTCGCCGAGATAGGCGGCGCGCACTTTTGGATCGTTGCGGATCTGGTCCGGCGTGCCGATTGCGATGGTGGCGCCCTGCTGCAGCACCTGGATGCGGTCGCAGAGGCCGAAGACCAGCGACATGCGATGCTCGATGAACAGCACGCCGCAATTGATCTCGCCCTTGATGCGCTCGATGACGGACTTCAATTCCTCGCACTCATTGTCGTTCAGCCCGGCGCCCGGCTCGTCCATCAGCAGGAATTGCGGCTTCATAGCGATGGCGCGGGCGATGCCGACGCGCCGCTCCTCGCCGAACGGCAGGGTATGCACCCGTCGGTCCGCCTTGCCGGCCAAGCCCAGCGCGCCCAAGACCTCCAGCGCCTCGGCGCGCGCGGCCTTGCGAGAGATGCCCTGGGCCATCGCGCCGGCCTCGACATTTTCCAGAGCGGTCAGACCGCCGAAGGGCAATACGCTCTGGAAAGTGCGAACCAGCCCGCGGCGGCTGCGCTCATGCGGCTTCCAGCCCCTCATGTCGGCGCCGCCGAGGCTGACCGAGCCTTCGTCGACCTCCTGGAAGCCGGTGAGGACGTTGACCAGTGTGGTCTTGCCGGCGCCGTTTGGCCCGATCAGTCCCAACACCTCGCCACGCGCCAGGGTCAGGCTGACGCCATTGATGGCGCGTAGCCCCTGGAAATTTACGACGACACCGGAGACGATAAGCTCCGACGTCGCCGCATCATTCGAGCGAGAACCGTGTTCCATGAACGTTGCGCGCGCACCGGCGTTTGGCCGGTTACTTCGGCATCTGTTGCGCGCGCACCACCTGGACGATGTTGCCCTGCTTGCCGTCCTTCACCTGCATCAGCAGCAGGTCGCGCTGCATGTTGATATGCTCGCTCTCGGTGAAGGTGGTCGGGCCGGCCAGCAGCGGCTCGTCCTTGAACTTCTCGAGCTCGGCGCGAACCTTGTCGGTATCGAAGGTGCCGGCCCGCTCGACCGCGCGGCTCCAGGCTTCGATCACGCTGTAGCCGGTGATGGCGTGCGAGGTGACCGGCGCCTTGTTCCACTTGGCCTGGAACTTCTTGAAGAACTCCGCCGCCGCCGGGCGCGGGTCGTTACCGAACACCGAACCGTAGGTGACGAAGAAGAAGTCGGTCAGGTTCGGCACGCCTTCCAGCCAATAATCGCCGTCCCAGGATTCGGAACCGAGCAGCGGCTGGTTGATGCCGGCGGCGCGGAGCTGGCGCGTGGCGGAGACGCCGCCCGGCGGGAAGGAGGCCAGCACGATGAAGTCGGGCTGCTTGGCCAGCGACTTGATGCGGGTGATCTGGCTGGCGATCTGCGGATCCTCGCCGCCGAAGGTGTCCTCGCCGACCAATCCTTCGGCACCGGCGAGCTCGGCCCAGCGGCGCTTGAAGAAATCGGCCCAAGTGGCGTCGAAGGCGATGGTGGTATCCATCAGCACATAGGCGTTGCGCCAGCCCTTCACGTTGTAGGCCCATTCGGCCATCGCCACGGCCTGACCGGGCGCGCCGGTCGCCATGGTGAAGGCGTTGGGGCCGATGCCGCTGGGGCCGAACTTCGGGTCGCCGGCGCAAGTCGAGAAGGCGATGAGGCCGGCGCCATCGGCGACCGAGGCGGCGGCACTGCCGAAATCGTAGTCGCAGGTCACGACCACCATTTGCGCGCCCTGGTCGAGCACTTCCTGCGCCGCGGTGGCGCCATAGGCGATGTCGGATTTGGTGTCGGCATAGATGATCTTGATCGGCCGGCCGAGCAGGCCGCCTTTGGCGTTGATCTCATCGACGGCGACTTCCATCGCCTCCGCCGGGCCCTCGTCATAGGGCGCGACGCCGCCCGACTGCGCGATGGCCGCGCCGATGATGACCGGATCGGCCGCCTGGGCCGGGGCAAAGGCGATGCTTAGCCCAAGCGCGGTGCCTGCCAGCAAGGCGGCGATCGAAAAACTCTTCTTCATGTGTCTCTCCCTGTCTCTTCGCGCGTTTACGCTGACTTCTTGACCTGTTTCCTGGTCGTCTTTTTGCGGGAAGCGGCTTTGCGCGCCGGCTTCGTCGCCTTGCGTTTGGTGGAACGCGCCGTCGCGCGCAGCTTGGTGGTGCCGGCTTCGTCAAGCACGTAATCGACACCGTTGGCAGCCGGCTTCACGGCGACGCCGAAGACCTTTCGTGCCGTGGCGGCGCTGAGCCAGCGCCGGTTCACATCGGCAAGCACGCGGGCCGGCTCGCGCGTGCGCGGGTCGCCATAGCCGCCGCCGGCGCAGGAGCGGTAGTGCACCGCCTCCTTCTCGCTTGCCGTGCAATGATCGAAATCGGGCTGGCGTTCCAGCTTGCCGTTCTTGTGCCGCTTCCAGGTGCCGCAGCTTGCGCCGGGCCTGCCGCCCAAGACGCCCTTGGCCGGGAAGGTGCCGCCGTCGCCGAAGAAATAGACCGTCATGTCTCCGGTCAGCGAGCGGTAGGAGCCTTTGACGGCCGGCGCGCCGTTCCAGCGGCCGAAACCCATGCTGTCCTCGGCCACGCTGCGCTCCTCGATCAGGATCGGATAGGTCGCCTCGTCCACCTCGATGGAATCGTTGACCATGATGCCGTTGCCGACCGCGCATTCGTAGGTCAGCCAGCCATCGTGGCCATAGGTACCGGGACCGCCGGAGAGGCCCATCATGAGCTGCGTCACGTATTCGACGTGCGTCTTGCGCCTTTTGTCCACGCCGGACACGACACCGAGCGCGGCGGAGGCGTTGCCGCCGCCTTCGGCCATGCCGTAGGGCTCGCCGATCTGCGAGAAGCAGCAGGCGACGGCGTTGGCTAGGCGCTCATTCACGTTCGACGTGGCGCAGGAGGTGCCGATCGGGTGCTGTGGCTTGCCCACCACGCAATTGTCGCGCAGCAGCGGCACGATGCGGCTGGCGCTGCCGTGGTTGTGCGGCACCGAGCTGTCGATGTTGTAATAGACGCCGGTGCGACATGAAGCGATGACGCAGGCTTCGGTCACGTTGAGCCCGCCCGGCACGCAATCCGGGTTGTCGCGCACGTCGACGGTGATTAGGCCCTTCTTCGGGTCGATGGTCACCTTCGCGGTGATCGGCACGCCCTCGTCGGCCACCTTCGGCACCGGATCGTGGCGCACGGTATAGGTGAACGTGCCGGCCGGCAACTTGCTGATCGCGGCGACGGCGCGGCGTTCGCCATATTCCATCCAGGCCTCGATGAAGCGCTTGATGACGTCCTTGCCGTATTGCTTCACCAGCTCCTTCAGACGCCGTTCGCCGGTGCGGCAGGCGCCGACCTGGGCGCGATAATCGCCGTACCAGATGTTGCTGACGCGGATCTTCTGGTGGCCCATGCGGATGATGTCGGCCTTGTCCTCGCCGTTCTCCTGTACCCGCACGCAGGGGAAATGCAGCCCTTCCTCATAGATGGTCTTGGCATAGGGCAGGTACGTGGTCGGCTCCGGCGCGCCGATGTCGGCGTGGTGCGAGCGCGCCAGGGTCCAGAATAACGGCTCCCCGTCACAGAAGACCGGCACGCAGAGCGTCAGATCGGCATGGTGGGTGCCGCCGTAAAACGGCGAATTGTTGAGGAAGGCGTCGCCGTCCTTGATGTCGTGGAACAGCTCGGTGATCGGCTGGGTGGTCAGCTCCAGCGCCGTCACGTGGATGGGCAGCGCCTCCTCCACCGAGACCAGGCGATGATCGTAGGTGAGGATGCCGCACGACATGTCGCGCGCGTTCTTGATCACGCTCGACCGGCTGGCCTTCATGACCGTGTTGGTCATTTCACGGATGATGGATTCGAACCGGTTGGACAGGACCGCCAGCAGGATGGGATCGAAATCCGCCAGTTGCCCACCGGTCTTACGATCACCCGCGCGCTTGCGTTCAGCCGCGCCGCCGTCACCCATATCCGCTCTCCCCTCCTGTGCTGCGGCGGCGCCCCTCAGCCCGAACGCCGCCCGGCCGGCCCATTCGAGCGGGCCTGACATGCAACTGTAGCATCACAGTAGCTGTGATCACAAGAGTGAGTACGGAGTCACGCGAAAGGATAGGCCGGCGCGCGGCCGGCCTATAACACCCAGTACGGAAGCTGGAGCGAGGGAACGGGCTGCCTACTCCGCCGCCCCGCGCTGCGGCCGCATGTCGGCGCGGTCCACGCCGGCCACCACCACAGGCTTTTTCATGGCGTCGCGGCGGAACGGCTCGCCCAGCTCCTGGTTCAGGATCACCTCGATGAAGGTGGTCACCTTCTTCTTCATCTGCGCGTCGCAGGCTTCCTTGAGCGCCGCCGTGACTTCCGCCGGCGTGCGGGCGACGACGCCCTTCAGGCCGCAGCCTTCCGCCACCTTGGCGTAGGACAGGTTCGGATTGAGCTCGGTGCCGACGAAATTGTCCGCGTACCAGAGGGTCGAGTTGCGCTTTTCCGCGCCCCACTGGTAGTTGCGGAACACCACCATGGTGATCGCGGGCCAGCCTTCGCGGCCGATCGAGCCCATCTCGTTCATCGAGATGCCGAAGGCGCCGTCGCCGGCAAAGCCGACCACCGGCACATCCGGGCAGCCGATCTTGGCGCCGACGATGGAGGGGAAGCCGTAACCGCAAGGCCCGAAAAGGCCCGGCGCCAGGTATTTCCGGCCCTGCTCGAAGGTCGGATAGGCGTTGCCGATGGCGCAATTGTTGCCGATGTCGGACGAGATGATGGCGTCCTTCGGCAGCGCCGCCTGGATCGCGCGCCACACCTGGCGCGGCGACATGTGGTTGGGCTCGCGCTTGCGGGCGCGCTCGTTCCAGGTCGTGCCCGGATCGTCATCCTCGTGATCCATGCTCGACAAGGCCTGCAGCCAAGCGGACTTGGTCTTGTGCACCAGGGCCTTGCGCTCCTCGCGCCCGGCATTGCCGGCATGCGGCGCCAATTGCGCCAGGATCTGTCGCGCCACCTGCTTGGCGTCGCCGCAGATGCCGACGCTGACCGGCTTGGTCAGGCCGATGCGGTCCGGGTTGATGTCGACCTGGATGATCTTGGCATTCTTCGGCCAATAATCGATGCCGTAGCCCGGCAGGGTCGAGAACGGGTTGAGCCGCGTGCCCAGCGCCAGCACCACGTCGGCCTTGGCGATCAGTTCCATCGCCGCGCGCGAACCGTTATAGCCGAGCGGACCGCAGGCCAGTCGATGGCTGCCGGGGAAAGAATCGTTGTGCTGATAGTTGCTGCAGACCGGCGCATCGAGACGTTCCGCCAGCGCGGCGCAATCCGGGATGGCGTTGCCGAGGACGACACCGGCGCCGGACAGGATGACCGGGAACTTCGCGTCGGACAGCAGCTTGGCCGCCTCCGCGATCGCCTTGACGCCGCCCGACGGCAGCTCGAACTCGACGATCGCCGGCAGATTGATGTCGACCACGTGGGTGAACATGTCGCGCGGCACGTTGATCTGCGCCGGCGCCGACAGGCGCTTGGCCTTGCTGATGACGCGGTTCAACACTTCCGCCACGCGGACCGGATCGCGCACTTCTTCCTGGTAGCAGACCATGTCGCGGAACAGGGCCATCTGCTCCACTTCCTGGAAGCCGCCCTGGCCGATGGTGCGGTTGGCCGCCTGCGGCGTCACCAGCAGCATCGGCGTGTGGTTCCAATAGGCGGTCTTCACCGCCGTGACAAAGCCGGTGACGCCTGGGCCGTTCTGGGCGATCGCCATCGCCATTTTGCCGGTGGCGCGGGTATAGCCGTCGCACATCAGCCCGCCATTGGTTTCGTGCGCCACGTCCCAGAAGGTGATGCCGGCCTTGGGAAACAGGTCCGACACCGGCATGAAGGCCGAGCCGATGATGCCGAAGGCATGCTCGATGCCGTGCATCTGGAGCACCTTGATGAAGGCCTCTTCCGTGGTCATTTTCATGGGTCGCGACCTCGTTTCGTCAATGAATCCAGGCCCGGCGGCCAGGGCCGGGCAAGCTGGCGCGGACTCTGCCACGCCGGCGTGAAGGCCGCCAACTGCCAGTCCGGACCGACCTAATGGGCCAGTTGGCCGCCCAACCTCAGGGATGCCTGTGCGTGGATGGCACCCACCAGCTTGCGGCGGCGCCGATCAATCCGGACTCCGAACCGAGCGCCGCGCGCCGAATCGGCAGTTGCCGTGCCTGGTCGCTCCACACCTGACGCCGGATGGATGCTTCGATGGCCTGGCTATATGGCCCCTCGCGCGCGCCGAGGCCGCCGCCAATCACCAGCGCCGCCGGGTCGAGGATGTTGATGGCGAGCCCGGCGCTGACGCCGATCAATTGCGCCGCTTCCGCCAGCAGCGACTGGGCGCGCGACTCTCCTTCCGCGGCGGCGGCCAGCACCTCCGACGCCGAATCGATCTTCCGTCCGATTGCGGCGCCATAGAGGTGCGCGAGGGCCGCGCCGCCGGCGACATCTTCCAGAATATAAGCGCTGTGCGTGCCGCAGACAGGACAAGCCGCCACCATCGGGCTGCTGGCAATGGCCAGCGCGTGGCCATGTGCGCCGGCATGCGGCACGCCATCCTTCACCCAGCAGGTGCTGATGCCGGTGCCGATATTGAGATAGAGCAGATCGCGATAACCCTTGCCGGCGCCCCAGCGCGCCTCCGCCAGCGCCGCGGCGCGCACATCGGCCTCGATCACCGCCGGCGCGATCTCCTTGAGCCGGGCAAGCACCGGCAGGCCGTTCCACTGCACGCGGTGACCGCTCGACACGCCGCCATCGAGATCGACCAGCTCGCATAGACCGAGGCCGATGCCTTGCACGCCGGGCGTTTCGTCACGAAGCTGCGCAACCGCGGCGCAAACCTGGTCCAGGAAGGCGGCGCCTGATGCCGCGCCCTGCGGTGTCTTCATCCCTTGACGCGCAACCACCTGCCCGTCCGGGAAACGCACCAAGCCGAACGCAGTCTTCGTGCCGCCGATGTCGACGCCGATAACCAGGCTCGGTTCGGCAGACGATGGCTTCGGCGTCACGTCGCCTATCCCACCGGCCGGTAGGCGGGCGCGATGCCGAACAGGAACTCGACCGGCTCGCCCGACACGTTGTGATACTGATGCCTGGCGCCCTGCGGCACGAAGAAGCCGTCCTTCGGATGCAGCTCGAACCAGCGCTGACCTTCCGAATCCGGCGCCAGGATATTGAGCGTGCCTTTCAGCAGATACAGCCCTTCATCGCCGCCATGGGTCTCGATGTCCGATTTCTGCCCGGGCAAGAGGGTCATCTTGCCGACGGTCAACTGGTCGGTCGCAGCATAAAGGCCGATCAGCGCGCTTTGCGTCTTCCCCTCCAGGCGCCAGATCACATCCTGGTCACGCAGCACGCGCATGCGATGCTTTGCCTTCGCCTCCGCCGCTTCCATCGGCAGGCGGCCGAGATATTCATCCTGGGTATAGCGGGATTCCGTCAGGTACGGCTTGGAGCGCGCATAGGCGCCGGATGTGCCTTTGGCCGGCGGCGGCGCGTAGAATTCCAGCACCCGCACCGGCCCGGTGCCCAGGTTGAATCCGTGATGCCAATTGTCGCGGCGGAAGAAGACGGCCTCGCCTTCCTTCACCACGTGCACTTCGCCGGTCTCAGGATTGGCGCAGCCAAAGGTGCCTTCCAGCACATAGAGCACCTCGTCGGCGGCGAAGATGGTGCGAAACTCCTCCGAATGGCGAAAGGCTTGTCCCGGGCCAAGGCCGAAGACGAGCTGGTGGATCTGCTGGCTGGAGACATAGATCCAGTCGTCGACC